>CAZAHS010000042.1:0-12819 GCA_964484855.1 uncultured Sphingomonadaceae bacterium
CTGATATATTAACCGCGATGGAAATGGCCGCTGCGCGCACGCCTAGCGAATATAGTATTTACGGCTCCACCAAGCATAAGCAGGTCTATATTTATGGCGGGCTGGATGTCAACCCAACCGTGCTATCCCGCAGCTATGGCTTTGCATGGGGCGTTAGCGCGTTTTTGTTGCCCAATTTCCTTGCTAAAGCAGGTATGGACGTCGCCGCCCGCCTGCGCGGACGTGTCGCCGAAGAGCTGACCACCACATTTGCCAGCAATTATACTGATGAAATCACTCTGGTTGATGCGCTACAGGCCGATATTGTCGGTAAATATAACGCCAAAGCAACCGGCGAAAAATTTCTAATCTGTCCGCAAAACGGCTTTTAAGTTATAGCATAGGAACGATATTATGACCGTCTATGTTATCGCGCAAATTACCATCCATGACCGCAGCGGCTATACCCGCTATGAAGAGGGTTTTATGGCGGTATTTGAAAAATTTGACGGCACGATGCTAAGCATTGATGAGGAACCGATGGTGCTGGAAGGTGAATTCACCGCCACGCGCAGTGTCCTCATCACATTCCCTAGCAAAGCGCAGGCTATGGCGTGGATGACATCGCCCGATTATCAAGCCATTGCCAAACACCGTTTAGCGGCCAGCATTGCCAATTCCATCTTGGTGAAGGGCTTTACGCCCGAGATGCTGCAAAATTCAGGCGAATAAGCACGCATCAACGATTCGTTTCCCGCACGAAAAGACTCCAGAGCCCATATTTTCACACGCAATTGCTGTGGCAAAGTGCGCAGCAATTTTGCGAATGTTCGCATTATGAAAATATTAGCCCTAATATGGAGTTAATTGACGCTTTTTGCGGCAAATCTCCTCTGTATAATATCTATATATTTTAATGCGTTAGCTGGATGTGACCCGTTACATGCGTTACAATTGCCGTTTCTTACTCCTGAAAGCGGCATTTTGCCCGCATTACCAGTTGAGACGAACGGCGGCGGAATTGTTTCTTCCCAAATCTTGTTGGTCAGACTGCCGAGGCACCTGACAAACAACGCAAACCGCTGACGCATGATTTTGCATACTGAGGTCTCTGGTCCGACACTCAGTTATCCATTTCCGGGCGGGAATGTTCCCACAGCAAACCCGCCCGGAATTATTTCCATTAGCCAAGGCGGCGCACAGTCATTTTCTGTGATTGATACGTCATGCCTTTGAAAGGGAGTTTTGTGTTTAGCTATATGCCGATCAATAAGGCGCTCCATATCATCATGCTTATGCTGTTTTTGGCCGTAGTGCCGCCCACAGCATATGCACAAAGAGCGACCGCAGCGGCTTCTGCAAAAATCACCACGCAGCAATTTTCTACAAAAGAGTATCGCACCAACGCCAATTACCAAGAAACCAAAAATAGCGGCACATATGTGCAGCAAAATTACCAAAGCGAAGAAAAGGAACGCCCTTGTAATACGCATGACGGGCGCACCAAAAACAAAAATGAAAGCGGCATTTCAGCCAAAAGGGAAGAAAAAAAATGTTTGATCTTGATGATAGAATTGCAGTGAGGCGCAATGAAGAGGAGCTGTTGCCAGATAGTGGCTCAGCAATTTTGAGCCGCCTTATCACGCGCGGAACCGCGCCGAATGTCCTGAGTAATAGCGATGCAATAACTACACCGTCTGAGCTCGCGCTTCTACTGGATGCGCCCATAGTGCTGGTCACTATGGTAGAAAATGGCAATTTATTGACCTATCATTCATTCGGCCTTGCCCCGGGGCGCACGCTTGGGAAGCTGTCCACTATATGCCACAGAAAATGCCAGGAAGGCACATATTTGAAAGCGGATATTACACGCGATAAGGATTTTGCTGAGATTAACGACGCAGTGGATATTGACGGCAACAGCTTCTTCATCGGCGTACCCGTTTATGGCAATGATGGGGATTTGATCGGCACCATCGCTGTGCTCGATAAAAGCCGGAATATTGCTGTAAAAGACTATTCCATCGGTAAATTGCGTAGCTGCGCTGCTGACTATATCCGCTACAGAGTATCTTTAGACCATGAGCAATTTGTCGCGTCCTAATCGGGTTTTATCTTTATGCATATGGAAAGTCATAGCGGGAAAATTCGTTTAATACTGCTGCGCGCAATTTGGGATTAACAATATAATTTTTTAATGTAGCCGCTGGTGAACTGTTCTTAGCTAAACCAAGATGATTATTTAGATTTTTCCATGTCCGCATCGCCTCCTGCTTCTTACCAATGGCCAAAGCTGATAAAGTGCAGGTTATTAAGAGGCCTGGGTCTATACGGCTGGAGTCCGCCAGTTTGCGTTTCGACAAACGATGAGCCGCTTCAAAATCGCCCTGCTGATAACGCAGTAATGCGAGCACAGCATAAACACCCAGATCAACATCAGGGTCCAAATCAATGGCCCGCTCTGCCAATTTTTCGGCACGCGGATCATTACAACCGGCCAAGTAAATAGCGTGATAGCCAATTATATGCGGGTCAAGTGGATTGGCCTGTGTTGCTTTTTTGGCCCATTCCTCGCCGCGCTCACAATTGCCTTCAAAAAAAGCAGAGCGCGATTCTGCAAATGCGGCATAGGCATTATTAGGTGCGGCCCGCAGCGCCCGTTTGGCCAATTGTGAACCTGTCCCGCTAAATGTAATAGCATCATCCTGACGCTGCGCGATCCATGTAACAAAAGACATTTTTTCAAGAATATATGGGTCGTCTGGAAACGTCTTCACAGTTTCTTTCATACAGGCCATTACGGGTTTTAGCAGTGCTTTATCGCGAAAACGCAAATAACTATCAGCCTGTAAAATACAGTGATAGCCAAGTTTGAAGCTATTACGGTTCATATAGCTTTGATCTTGGATAATGATGCCCGAATTACCGAGCAATTGAGCTATTGTGCGTTCAAGATCATACCTAATAGTCGGCATTTCATTAGGTACCGCAACGATTTTTGACCAGAGCAATGCATTATTACGCTCTCGAATAAGCCGCAAATTCAGTCTGCCTCCAGCAATATTAACCGCCTCTACAACAAAGCGGTAATCAGAGGAAATGGTGTCACTCGGCTCGCTGATTACCGTTTCAATGCCTCCAAAAGGCAAAAAGGACTGGTTGAAAAATGCACTGGCCTGTTCGCCCACCGGCTGAACCGACTGATCTTTGGTCATATCAACAACCCGTATTGAGGGATAGCCAATCTGTGTATCAACCGGCGCTGGCGATTCACCATTAGCAAAATAGGCAAATAGAACAGCCGACATAGTCACCGCCACAACAATACCTGCGACAATATAGTCTATTAAGGGCTGCCGCATAGCCTTGCCCAGCTTTTTAGCGATGCCCTTATAGGCCGGTGCTATTTCCGTATTGGCTATATTATCAGCCTGAGCAATCGGCATTTTATGTTCATTAAACTGCGGATAGGCCGAAATGCCGGGGGATTTTATTGACTCTGGCCCGCGTTCAGAGACCGTTTCATTGACCGCACCCTCCAGCATAATCTCATATTGATTAAGCGGAATAAAAAGCCTGGTCGCGCCGGGATTGCGCAAATAATAATTATCAATAATCTTGCGCAGACGGCCAATAATAACGCGTGGATAGCTATCTGTATGCGGGTCGAAATCCTCGCTACGCCCCAAAGCTTCTACTGCAATTGTATAAGCTTTTAGCGGCTGGCTATTATCCTGTAATTTGTGATTGACCAAAAAGGCGAGCAATTTGCTCATCACTGGGGAGCGCGCAAATTCTGGCGAGCATAAAAGCCGGTCCCGCTCAAGGCATAGCTGAAGATGCTCTTTCCCTCGTGCGCCAAAGTCTTGTGCGCTCATTGCCGGATAACCCGGAAGATTTTGGCGGTCTTAATATGCACATTATCCTCTTTTGGCATAATCATATTTGCCAGCGATAGAATATTATACGGTTTTTAAATGTAGAGGTTAAGGAATGCAGAAAGTCAGCTTGCCTAAATAAATAGCGTAAATTAAAATTTACGAACAATTTTATAAATTTCTTAATGACAAGTAAAATAGCAAATTTGATTACAAAATAATCTAGGAAATACGGTATTAATTATAGCCACAACAGCATAGATTTTGCTACCATTTGCAAACCAGAAGATATTTCGGACAGCTGGTTTTTCATCGGTGTTCCCGTATATGATAAAAACTATGCGCTAATCGGTATAGCGGCCTTATTGGACTGTCGCCGCAATATTATAACGCGGCGACACCTGTTCCGCAATTTGCATGATAGTATCTGCAATTTTATTGAGCATCGGCTTAAAGAAGGCACGTAATAATCTGCATTTATGTTTAGGGTAAAAGCCCTGATATTAGTCATTAATCGCGCTGATTACATTATTCTGTCCATCACTGGTTACCACCACTTTGCGGCCAATAGGGTCAGGAGCATCAGGACCAAGCTGCGCCAATATGCTGGCCGCCTCTTCACCGCGCGGGGTTGCCGCCACTATGCGGGCAAGTCCATCTGGCCCATCCACCAAAGCACATACCGCACCGCGCGCCATAGCGCCTTTGCGATAGCCAATTGTGTAGCTTTCTAAAGTGCCGCAGCAGCTTTCTTTCAGCCGCTTAATAACCGGCTGCGCATCCACCTGCGCCTGCGCTGCATCATCATCTATGGGCGGCACATAATCGCAGGGCTGCGCTGAATAAATGCCAACCGCTTCTTTAGAAAGAAAACCGCCATTGGCCAGCACAAGGCCAAAATCATTGGGCGCTGCACGCAATTTTTCTGCCATAGAGGCGATAGCGTGCATGGAATAATTATTCCCCGCGCCGCCAAAGAAAGGAAGACCGCCCGTAACAGTCAGCGGGGTTTCGCTATGGCCTGTGTCATCCCCCAGTCCCAAAGCCTCCGCTGCCAGCGATACCGCGCAAGGGAAACAGCTATACAAATCATAATGGTCAATTGATGCAGCTTCTTTACCGGCACGCTCCAGCGCCACGGATAGGCTGGCCTCAATTGCTTGAGAGCGAGACAGATCAGGGCGCTTACTCACCAGATTGTCCTTCGCCTCGGCAGAGCCATGTAAATATATCCATTTGCCGCGCTCTATGCCCAGCCGCTGTGCCTCTGCGGCGGTGGTCATAATGATTGCTGCGCCCTGATTGACCGCATCTTGGGCGACATGCCATTTCAAATAGGGGTCGGAAATCGGATAATTTTCGCGTGATGGAGTCGCCAGAAAATCTGCATTAAAATTGGCCATAATATCAGCATCAAATTGCGTATAGGGGTTGCCGCGCGCGGCATCGGCAAAACCCGCCCAAAGCGCAGACATTTGCTGCATATGCTGATCGCGTGTACGCCCTTTGCGCGCCCGCAGCGCATGTTCAAATAATGGATAGGTTAGCGGCGGAGCGCCCAACCCATTGCCCAGCTCATAAAGATCCAGCAACATATCGCCCATGCCGCGATCTTCAGTTGCTCCGTCCGCGCCGTGATGGTCTTTATCGGACCAATCCAATATAATATTACCGCGCAGCGCCGTTTTCATAGCTGCAATGGCTTCACTGCCGGTCAATATGGCCAGTTTTACTGTACCTGCATGTAATGAAGCGGCCTGTTCATTGACCAGAGCCTGCGGCACATTGCCGCCAACATGGCTATAAACAACGCGCTCAGGTGACAAATTCGCCAGATGGGCCACAGTGCGCGGCAAGGATGTGCATTTGCCAAAAGGATGCTGATCGCCCGGCAAGGAGTCTGCAAAAATACGCGTGACGGCCAGCAGATCAGCAGCAACGCGCACGGCCTCTCCCTGCCCTGTATCAGCCAATGCCGCCTTTACCGCATCGGCCATCAAACTTTGCGGGGAAGGCGCATTTTCGGCTATGCCATCGCTCCAACGGCGCATGACCTGACCTACACCGACAATGACGGGAATATTGCTTTCAACCATATATGCCAGACCTTTTTAGCAGCAATTGTCTCGCTGCTTCTAAACGCCCTCGCCTTTAGCGCAAGATACCTTCACGGCTTATGGTTAGGCCATCGCCATCTTGGCTAAAACCAAGACTGCGCAAGCCAAAGGCGATTTCGGGCGACAGGCCCTTTAGAATAAGCTGCATGCGGTAGCGCCGCTCAGGATCGAGCGAAGCGGTAAGCATTATATTATTCGATGGGCTGGCCAATTGCATGGCCACATTATCGCCCTGACATGCCAAAGAGCCACGCATCGCCTGATCGCCTGCAAAGCGCGCCAATAGTCCATTGGGGCGCATTTCCACATCACCCGATGCTGAAACACAGCGGCCATTATCGAGCGCAATATTGCCATTACTGATATTCGCGGTTGAGACGGGTATGCGGCCTGCCAATGCTGCCAGCGGAATATCCCCTTTTGCATCGCTGACCTGCACCTGATCCGCAGACCCGCTGAGCGTTGCTGTAAAATCCTCGCCCTTCACATTTGCCCGGCTTATGGTCATGGCCGGTTTGGCCAATAAGGATGACGGCTCAATGCCAGCATCCAATGTACCCAAATTGATACCGCGAAACTGCGCATCGACCAGACGCCCGGACCATATGGTGCCCTGTACTTCCTGCGCGGCAAGCCCGGCATCATCCAGCCCGGCCAGACTAATTGCCAGACGCATGGGGAAGAGAAAGGCCACCCCGCCAATCACCAAAGCTGTAATAATAAGCAAGAAAATGAAGCGCCGCATATATTGCCTAATCATTCCCAAATCGTACAAAATCTGCCCGCACGGACACCAAACCCGATGTACCGCTTTGTGCAGCGATGGGCTGCATAGAAAGACCGGCCAGCATCACGCCCCGTTTCTCAAGCGCTATAGCCCATGTGAAAAAGCTGTTTGGGTTAATATTGTCTATCGTAATGGACGCGCCGCCATCTGCACTGGGATTATTGGCGCTAAGCGTGATGCTGCGCGCAGCGGCATCTGTGGTCAATAGCTGGATCAGACTGCCGCCTTTATCTGGCGCTGCCTCTAAAGACGTATCTGGCGGGGATTGTAGCATTGCATAGCGTGCATCAAGCTCTGCCGCTGCATAGGCTTGCTGTTGATAGCTTTGCTTAGCGGCAAAGCTGCCTAGCCATAACGGACGGATTGCACCGAAAACCAATGCGCAGATAAATAGCAATATGCCTGCGACGCCGACTAATATCTGCTCACGCCGGCTCAGTGCGGCAAACCAGTTTTTCACAGCATCCATCATCCGCGCACCGTAATATCAAATATAGTCGCGCCAGGGGTCGTGCATTGTTGGCAGGTCAGCATATATCCCTGATTGTTTTGCAAATCTTCCAGAAAACCGTTCATGGCCTCTGCATTAGGAGCCTTAATCGTGGCAGAGACTATTCCGCCTGGTTGGTAGCGCAGATTTTGTATCGTTAATGCAGGGGCCTGCTCTAATGCGCTTAGCAACGCACTGGCCGGTACAGAGAATATGCTGGCCCCTGCACCGCGCTTGGCCAATTCACTATCAATCAATGTGCGTGCCGTGGTCATATCTGTTGCCGCAGGAAAATCAGCCTGCACCTTGCTCAGAACGGCCGATATAGCGGCGTCTTCCGCGCTGCTATAACGCCATAAACGCAGTGCTGGAATTAAGAATGTCACCAACAGCAACGCAGTGACCAGACCGGTTAGCCATTTCTTTTGGCCTGCAGAAAAAAGCCCGTCATTGCTGCGCGCTGCAAATATGCCATGCCGTAAATTGGGCAATGCGCTGGACGGCAAGGCCGCCATTGCGGAATGGACAATAATATCATCCAGCAATTGCGGTTCACCATCAATCAGCAGCGCCTGACGCAATGCCGGGTCATCACTCGCCGCCAGTTCAGGGCCTATCAAATAATCATGACCCGCCAGAGCAAAGCGGGCATATCCCGTGATTTTGCCACCCGCCTGTTCCTGTTTTTGGTCCGGCGCAGGCACCATATCCGGCAATGCATTTATCAGCGCTGCGGCGGGATAGATATAGGCTGGCTCCAGCCCAATATCACGCAAATGAGCCAAATGCATATGCAGCACATCACGGCGCGCCACAGCCGATATAGTGGTCAATCCGCCATCATTTTGTGTCAGCAGGGCGGCAGCACCTTGCAGCATATCAGCATTGTCAATTGCAGCATCCAGCGCGGCAATGCGCGTCGCGGCAATGGCTTGCGGCGGTGTAATATCGTTAAATACATATAGCCGCACAGCCGCATCATCATTGGATAATAAGAGTGTTACTTGGTCTGGTCGATCATTCAGGGTAAAGCCAGAAGCAGCCAGCACATCATCTGCAACGCCGCTCTGTACCAGACGGCCAGACACGGTTTTCCACCATGCAAAAAGCGGCGGCGCGGCTGGTTCGCCAGCCTGGTGCGCCGCTGACCTTTGCGGAGCGACAATCAAGTGGATGTTATCAGCGGACAATATCAACCTCACCCAGCTCATTGACAGAAATCTCTGCCATTGCCTCACCGCTTTTCAGCACCACTTGCAGCGCCTGATTGGGCAGGCCGGTATTATCAAAAGCAATACGCAAACGTTCATCCGCCGGCACCTCGGCGCTGATATCAGAGCGCCATGCGATATTCTCCAAATTGCGCTCAGTCATTGGCCGCCATTCGCCGTCCAGCCTATATTCAAAGCCATAGCCCTGAGCGCCCACCCAGACCGCAACTGGCTGTCCGCCAACCACTGCCTGATCGCGCGCGGCCGATAAACGGGTTGCCAAGCGTTCGGCATCCTGATTAATCGCTGATGCGCGGCTGGGCAGGGTCAGCACCAATGCGGTAACCGCCACGCCGATAATGGCGACAACCACCATCATCTCAACCAGCGTAAAGCCATTGCGAGTTGGCGGGGAAGTGGTTTTGCCCGATATTTTTAGAGGGAGCGCAAGGCGCGCTTCATTCACCGGCATAAATATCTGCATTCAAATCTGCGCCGCCCGGCTGTCCATCCGCGCCCAGCGAATAGACGGCATAGGGCGTACCATTGGGGCCAGGCACAACATATTGATAGGCATTGCCCCATGGATCTTTCGGCAATTCACCGCGCACATAACCGCCAGCGGGGAAACGCACATTATCGCCTAAAGAGGCAGGCGCCGCCTTTAGCGCTTGCAACCCATCCGCCGTTTCGGGATAGCGATTATGGTCCAGCCGGTAAGTCTCAATCGCTTGCTCTAAATTGCGGATATTGGCCTTTGCCGTGGTAATGGAGGCGGTATCTTGCGCAGGCAGCACATTAATCGCCACAATGGTTGCCAACAGGCCGATGATGAAGATCACCACCAAAAGTTCAACCAAAGTGAAGCCATTTTGGCGGCGTTTACCGGTTTTATTACGCTTTAAACGCGCAGCTTTTTCTGCGTGTATTTTATTAAACTGCGCCTGTATTTTATTGACCATCTTTGTCATAACAACCTCATCTCTCTCCCGCATATTTAAAAACCGGTCAAATCCTGCAACTGCAAAATTGGCAGCAGGATTGACAATATGATGACCGCCACAAGGCCGCCCATTATCACAATAATTGCCGGTTCCAGCAAGGATAAGACCGTGGATGTGAAATTTTCAAATTCACGCTCCAAATAGTCTGCCGCCCGCTCCAACATTGTATCTAGCTGGCCCGAAGATTCGCCGCTGGCCGCGAGATACACCAGCAAGGGCGGAAAATGCCCTGCATTTTTTAGCGCTCCAGACAGGCTGCCGCCACCGCGAATGCGCTCAACAATCTCATCCATTGCACGACGCAGCACAGTATTGCGCACCGTTTTTGCCGTTAGCTGTATACCGTCCAGCAGCGGCAGACGGCTGGCCACCATCGTTGCCAATGTGCGCGCCAAACGCGCCGCATGCACATCGCGGATTAACCGCCCAATAAAGGGAATGCGCAGCAGCCATCCATCAAAGCGATAACGAAAATCGGGATTGCGCAGCCCGATGAGCAAGCCGATAATCGCCAAAGTGATTATTCCCAATATCAGCCACCAATAGCCGGCAAGAATATCGGAAATTGCAATCACCGCTTCTGTAATAGGCGGCAAATCGGTTTTGGAACTGTCAAATTGCTCTACAATACGCGGCACCACAGACACCATAAGCCCGACCACAACCAGCAATGCCACCAGCGCCAAAATAGCTGGATAGGCCAAAGCGGTAATAATCTTGCCGCGAATGGCGGATTGCTTTTCCATCAAATCGGCCAGCCGTTCAGAAATGGCGGGCAGGCTGCCAGAGCTTTCCCCCGCTGACACCATAGCGCGGTATATGGGGGGGAAGCTTCTGGTTTCGCGGCGCATAGCATCGGCCAAAGTCTGCCCCTCTACCACGCCATTATGCACTTCCCCCAGCACATGGCGCACGGCGATATTTTCGCTCTGACGGCTGATCGTGCCAAGGCTTTCCTCTAATGGGCTAACCTGCATTAGTGACGCCAATTGCCGCGTAAACAGCATTAATTGCTTATTATTCAGCCGCTGACGACGCCCGAAAGAGCGCGGCGCATCCTTATTATTGGCAACAGGTTGCCGCGCTGCATTAATGGATAATATATGCCAATTTTTGGCTGATAGTTGCGCCTGCGCTGTCTCGCCATCGGCGGCCTTTAGCGTGCCTTTGCGTTCCCGCCCCGCCGGATCAATGGCAATATATTGATATTTGCCCATTGCCCTGCCCTAGCGCTCTTCATCCGCCAGACGCGAAATGCGGATGGCCTCTTCCGCAGTGGTATCACCAGAGCGAACAAGTGCGCGCGCCGAGGCACCAAGATTGGGCGCATTGGCAAAGGCATGGCGGGCAATTTCACTTTCATCGCCGCCGCTGTTAATCAGCTTGCGCACATGGTCATCAATGCGCACCGCCTCAAACACACCTATGCGCCCTTGATAGCCGCTGCCATTACATGCACCGCAGCCTTCTGGCTTATAAACAATCGTGCCCTCTTCAAAGCCGAGCAGGGCCGCCAATGCTTTATCTGCTTTATAGGGCGAGCGGCATTTACGGCAAAGCTGTCTGACCAGTCGCTGCGCCAAAACCGCCCTTATGGTTGAGGCAAGCAGAAACGGCTCCACCTTCATATCGCGCAAACGCGTTATCGCGCCAATCGCATCATTAGTGTGTACGGTGGACAGCACCAAATGTCCGGTTAAGGATGCCTGCACCGCAATTTCCGCCGTCTCACGGTCACGAATTTCGCCCACCATCACCACATCAGGGTCTTGCCGCAATATAGCCCGCAAGCCAGCCGAAAAGGTGAGGCCAACCTTACTGTTCACCTGTGTCTGGCCAACGCCGTCCACTGCATATTCCACCGGGTCTTCAACGGTCAGCATATTGCGCGAACCATCATTCAGCAGCTTCAAACAGGCATAAAGCGTGGTTGTCTTACCCGCGCCCGTTGGCCCAGTGACCAGCACCACGCCATTAGGCTCTTTCAGCGCGCCCTGCACAATATTATGAACGGCGGGTGCCATGCCCAGCAGGTCTAGGCTGATATTGGCGTTTTCTTTATCCAGCAAACGCAGCACCACGCGTTCGCCCGCTCGGCTGGGCAAGGTGGAAACGCGCACATCAATCAGCTTGCCGCCAATAGTGAGGCCAATACGGCCATCTTGCGGCACGCGCCGCTCAGCAATATCCAGCCGCGCCATCACCTTGATACGGCTAACCACCACAGGGGCGACATGCGGCGGCATGCGCAATTTTTCGGTAAGCACACCATCAACCCGCATGCGGATGACAAGGCCGGTTTCATAAGGCTCTATATGAATGTCGGAAACGCCCTGCCGCGCGGCATCGGCAATGATGCCATTAATTAACCGAATGGCAGGCGCATCATCGCTGCTGTCCAGCAAATCCTCTGCCGTTGGCAAGGTATCGGCCAGATCATCAAGGCTTTCTGCGCCATTACGGCCAATAGATTGCGCCATTTCCGCAGCATCGCCATCAATGGCATATTGGTCCGCAAGCAACCGGTCAAAATCCGATTGCTTGGTAAACTCCACATCAAAAGGCGCAGATAAAAAACGCCGTACCTCGGTTAGCACCAGCGGATTGGCCGCCTCTCGCAATGCGATAACAGGCCGTCCCTCATGGTCCTTATTCTGCCTGAGCAGGACAACGCCATTTTGCTTGGCAAAACCATAGGGAATATTCATATGCGCAGCGCGTTTCTGAACGGAAATAGCAGCGGCATCGGCTTCGCCCAATGGGCTTTCAGCAACAGCATCACCTTTGCGGATCTGGACCATTTACTGGCCGCCCCCAACAGATTGCCTGCCGGATTGCTCTTCACTAGCGGGAATATCAACAGGCTCTGCCGGTCGCGGCGCGGGTCTGTTGCTGCTCTGGCCCGGCAGGATAATCTGCGCGCCCTGTAGCGCAGCCTCATCAGCAATGGGCGGTGTAGTCCCCAGATAATCGCGCACCAGCTCGTCAAGGCTGGGCTCGGCGTCCGGGTCACGCAAAAGCTGTTGCCCGCGAATATAGCCATAGCGGCGCGCAGCGATGGCGCGCGCATCCTCTGTTGTGCGCAAAATGGTCGGGCGGATAAAGACCAATAAATTGGTTTTAACACGCGAGCGGCCCCGCGATTTAAACAGCTCACCCAATAAGGGAATATCACCCAAAAACGGCACTTTCTGGATTGTTTCACGCTCATTATCATCCAGCAAACCGCCCAGCGCAACAATCTCTCCATCCGCAACTGTGACGGTGGTTTTTATTTCACGCTTATTGATAATCAGCTCGTTAAAATTGTCAGATACCGGCCCGACAATGGAGCTAACCTCTTGCTCCAGCTC
>CAZAHS010000043.1:0-12621 GCA_964484855.1 uncultured Sphingomonadaceae bacterium
TAGCGTTTCATGATCGCTGCCCAGCCTGTTCTTTTGATTATAGCGAATATAATGTTGGCGACGGGCCTGCGGCATTTTTAACCTTGATTATTGGCGCATTGGTATGTGCTATGGCGCTGACATTAGAGTTTACGGTTTATCCGCCTTTCTGGCTCCACATCATTATCTGGCCGTTTGTCATTACCTTCATGGTCATCGCTTTGCTGAGACTATCCAAAGCGGCCTTGCTTATAGAGGAGCATCGTAAGGCTTTTCGTGAAGGGCGTTTGGCAGATGATAAGGATATAGAGGTTTGAATATGCGCTTGCCCATAATCCCTACACTCATCGTTGCGCTTGCGGTGGCCATTATGATTGGGCTGGGCATATGGCAATTGGGGCGCGCTGATGAAAAAGAAGCGCGGATTGCGCAATATTCCGAAGTTACAGATGCCCCGGCAATAGATTGGCCATTATCACCAGACCCAGATAATCCGCCACTCTATCGCAAATCAGGCTTTCAATGTTTAGAGATTATGGACTGGCGGCAGACCAGTGGGCGCAATATAAATGATGCACCTGGATTGGTTCATGTCGCGACTTGCCGCATTGCAAATGCCAGTAATGTCCGGGCGCAATTTGTCGCAGGATGGAGCAAGGCCCCGCTAACTCCGCAATGGAGTGGTGGTGATGTGAGCGGCATGATAGCGCCAGATGGCGGCGCAATTATCCGCTTAGTTGCTGATAAAGCGATTGCAGGATTGCAGGATGTTGCGCCTCCATCACCTAAAGACCTACCCAACAATCACCTTGCCTATGCTGTACAATGGTTTTTGTTCGCAGCGATTGCGGGGATAATTTACGTGCTGGCGGTGCGCGGGCGTGCGCGTCGCGGCTTGCGCAAAGCTGCGTAGAGCGCTAACCGGACGCCATGGAATATCTTAGCACCAGAGGCCAGTCATCAGGCCAGTCTTTTCGCGATGTAACGCTTGCCGGTCTTGCCAGTGATGGCGGCCTATATGTTCCGCGCAATTGGCCGAAATTTGATCAGGACGAAATCGCCAGTTGGGCGGGCCTGCCTTATGCAGATTTGGCCTGTAAAATAATGCAGCCTTTTGTTGGCGATACGCTGTCGCCAGACCAATTAAAGGCGCTGTGTGATGAAGCTTATGGCCGCTTTTCCCACAATGCGGTTGCGCCCTTGGTGCAGCTTGATGCGCAGCATTGGTTGTTGGAGCTGTTCCATGGGCCTACTTTGGCGTTTAAGGACGTCGCTCTGCAATTGCTGGGCGGTTTGTTTGAAGAATTTGTTGGCGGTACAGATGACCGATTGACCATCATTGGCGCGACATCAGGCGATACCGGATCAGCCGCTATTCATGCCGTTGCAGGGCGAGATGCAGCGGAGATTTTCATGCTGCATCCATCGGGACGAATTTCCGATGTGCAGCGGCGTCAGATGACAACAGTGTTGGCGCCCAATGTGCATAATATTGCGATTGATGGCAGTTTTGATGATGCGCAGGCCATGGTCAAGCGCATGTTTAACGACCCCGGTGTGAATGGCACGGTGCATGTGTCAGCGGTTAACTCGATAAACTGGGCGCGTTTAATGGCGCAGATTGTCTATTATTTTGCCGCCGCCCTGCAGCTTGGTGGGCCGCAGCGCAAAATTGCCTTTTCTGTGCCAACAGGAAATTTTGGCGATGTATTTGCTGGATATGTTGCGCACAAAATGGGATTGCCGATTGAGCGGCTAATTGTCGCCACTAATCGCAATGACATATTGGACCGCGCCATTAAAAGCGGTGATTATTCACGTTCAGAACTGGAGCCAACCGCTGCGCCCAGCATGGATATTCAGGTGAGCTCAAATTTTGAGCGCCTGCTATTTGATATGGTCGATCAGGATGCAGCGCGCCTAGCAGATATGATGCAGGGTTTTGAGGCAACAGGACGTTTGGCGATTGATGATGATATCAGAGCGCGGATAACCAGCCTGTTCAGCAGCAGCGCGGTGCATCATGATGTATTGGCGCGTACTATTGACCATACGCACCGCACAACGGGTGAGCTGATTGACCCGCATACCGCCATCGGTTTGGCCGCTGCGCGCGATGCGCGGCTTGATCCGTCCATTCCCGTGGTGACATTGGCAACCGCACATCCTGCCAAGTTTCGCGAAGCAGTAGAGCGCGCATGCGGCGTGCGGCCTGTATTGCCTGGCCGTGTCGGCGACTTGTTTGACCGGCAGGAAAGCTTTACCGAATTGCCCGGCGATTATGATGCGGTTAAAGCCTTTATATTGGCAGAAGCAAGTGCCGCTACGCAGCAAGGCGTTTGAATAATGATGGCGGCTGCGCCTAAATTGATAACTATGGTCAGCGCACCGCGCAGTGATTACACGCTTGTTGATAGCGGTCATGGCCGCAAATATGAGCGTTATGGCGATTATCATTTCATTCGCCCCGAACCGCAGGCCATGTGGACGCCGAGGCTGAATGACTGGCCCGCTGATGGTGAATTTATTCCGGCCTCTGATGAAGATGGTGGTGGCCGCTGGCAATTGCGTGACGAGACATTACGCGAGGGCTGGATCGCCAATTGGAATGATGAGGTGGACTTTCAGGCGAAATGTACCCCTTTCCGGCATCTTGCCTATTTCCCCGATATGGACCCCGTTTGGCGCTGGATGCGGCAATGCCTTGCAGATGTGAACACCGCTTCTGGGCAACCTGAATGCCTGAACCTGTTTGGTTATACCGGTGTTGGCACATTGGCGATGGCGGCCCAAAATATACGCATGGTGCATGTTGACGCATCGAAAAAGTCCGTGGCGCAGGCGCGGGAAAATGCGGATATTGCCGGACTTTCTGATAAACCTGTTCGCTGGTTGATAGAGGATGCAGGCAAATTTGCGGCACGTGAAGTGCGGCGCGGTCGGCGTTATGATGGTATCATTCTTGACCCGCCAAAATTTGGCCGCGGGCCAACTGGCGAGCGCTGGCAATTGGAAGAGGATTTGCCCGATTTACTGGCCGATTGCAGGCAATTGCTAGATGCAGATTCGCGTTTTCTTTTTCTCACCGTCTATGCGGTGCGCATGTCGCCCATTGCGCTGCATGCTTTGCTGAACGAATATTTCGCCGATTTGCCCGGCACTATAGAAGTAGGCGAATTGGCGGTTGCCGAAGAAAGCGGACGCCTGCTATTGCCCACTGCATTATTCGCACGCTGGTCCGCCTGATAAGGCGGCGGCTTATTTAGATTGACCTTCCGCTATGACCCTTAATTCCCAAGATCTTCTAATATTGGAAGTGCTGGAGCTAGAAGTGCCTGTTTTAACCGGCATTTATTCCGAAGAGACAAAATTGCCGCAACCTCTGCGGATTAGCATCCGTGTTGAACTGGATATGGCGGACCATTATGCGCCGGAGACACCGCTCAACGCGTCTAAAAATTATATGGATTTGAAGGATGCCGCGTCAAAGGCACTGCCCAAGGGTCTGCATTTTACGCTTATAGAAGCGGTGGCCGAGCACATTATCGCAACATTATTTGCGCAGGATGATCGCATTTTGGCGGCTGAAATCAAGATTGTGAAGCTGGCTATCGCCGAGGATGATGAGCAGATTGGCATCACCATGACGCGGCGGCGCAGGTGACAGCAGACGCGCATCCTATAAAGCTGGCGCTGATAACCGGCGGGTGCCGCCGTGTGGGCGCGGCAATAGCTGGGCATTTGGCGCGGCAGGGCTGGGCATTGGCACTGCATGGCCATAGCAATACGCAGCCTGAAGATGGTTTGGTTGAAATATTATCTGAATATCAAACGTCATGGCATGGCTTTCAGGCCGATTTGCTAAACACAGATGATATTGCGGCATTGATAGGCCGCGTTGCCGATCATTTTGGCCGTGCGCCGGATTTGCTGGTCAATAATGCATCGTTATTTCAGGATGATAGCATTGATACACTGGGCGCGTCTGCGATGGAGCAACATTGGCGTATTCATGTGCTGGCGCCAACATTGCTGACACAATCCTTATACAAATTTATCGGCGAAGATGACCGTGCGTGCGTGGTAAATATAGTCGATCAGCGTGTGCGCAATCCGCATGGTGACCAGCTTTCCTATACTTTGTCCAAACAGGCTATGGCAGAATCCATCCGCACCTTGGCACGCGCCTGTGCGCCGCAATTGCGGGTCAATGGCGTGGCCCCTGGTATGACGCTGGAGACAGCGGATTATGCCGCCGGGCAGATGGACGCGATTGCCGATATGATGCCGCTAAAACGTAATTCTATGCCGAGCGATATTGCCCAGACAGTGGCCTATCTTGCGGATGCGCAGGCATTGACCGGCCAGCTTCTCTATACAGATGGCGGGGCGCATCTGGAGAGCTATTCGCGAGATTTCATCTATCTTACTGACACATAAGCAGCTTTTTGCTTTGTTCGCAGCCGCACAATTTTCTTACGCGTTTGCGGAACAAATATATGGTCTGTGCGTATATGTATCAGGCCGCAAATTGGTCTAAGAGGAAGGAAATTTAAGAATGCGTAAAGTAAAATCTCTTGCCATGATCCCCGCTCTGGCGCTGGTAGCTACAGCCTGTGGTCAAGCCACAGAGGCTGACACCACACAAGGCACGGAAACTGAAGAGGTAACAGAAGCCGGTGCAGAAACAGCAACGGGCAATATTGTCGAAGTCGCTTCTGCTAATGCCGATTTCTCAACATTGGTAAGCGCAGTCGCTGCTGCTGATCTGGTTGAAACATTGTCTGGCGAAGGCCCGTTCACAGTGTTTGCACCAAATGATGCAGCATTTGCCAAATTAGGTGATGCCGTTGCTGAGCTGACCAAACCAGAAGCAAAAGAGACCCTGACCGGTATCTTGACCTATCACGTTGTAGCTGGCGATGTAAAAGCCGCTGACGTGCTGAAACTGATCGAAGAAAATGGCGGCAAAGCCGAAATTACTACGGTCAATGGCGGTCTGCTGACAGCGTCACTTGATGGCGAAAATGTTGTGCTGACAGACGCTAATGGCGGTACTGCGACAATTGTTGCTACTGACGTAGCGGCGACAAATGGCACAATCCACGTGATTGATACGGTGGTCACACCAGCAGGCTAATTTCTGCGAAAAATTTAATCTGATATAAGGCCTGATGGTGATGCGTTTCTGCGTATGACTATCAGGCCTTTATCAATCCAATTTCAACCAGACGTTGATGCAGATAATCATCGGCCAAAATCGGGTCTGGATAGCGGTTCGGGTTTTCGTCTGTGATGCATTGGTCCAGAGTTTTGATTGGAAAATCTGATCGCAAATGCAGGAAAAACGGCATGGAATAGCGGCTATGGCCGCTGCGATGTGAAGCAGGGTTGATAACGCGGTGCGTTGTTGATGGTAGCTGATGATTGGTCAGCCTTTGCAGCATATCACCGACATTGATAACCAAAGCGCCCTCAGGCGGGTTGGCATCCATCCACTCCCCTTCACGCGTCAGCAATTGTAGGCCTGCCTCTTCTGCGCCCAATAACAGGGTTATAAGATTGATATCTTCATGCGCCCCTGCGCGAATGGCGCCTTTAGGCGCATCAATAATCGGCGGATAATGTAGCAGCCGTAAAATGGAATTGCCATTATGGATGGCGCTGTCAAACCAGTTTTCCGGCAGGCCCAAATAAAGTGCGATACGCGATAAAATGGTCGCGCCGACATTATCCATCGCCGTATAAAGTGCGCTTAGGCTCTCGCGAAAATCGGCTGGTTCTTCAGGCCAGATATTGCGCGGCATATTGTGTGCATCGGGGTCTGTACCTGCGACATCGCGTCCGACATGCCAAAATTCCTTAAGATCATGCACCTTTGCATCTTTGGCAATTTCCCGCCCAAAGGGAATATAGCCTCTTTGTCCGCCCGCTACCTGATCGGCATAAAGGCGTTTTTCCTCTTCGCTTTGCGCGAAGAAACGCTTTGTCATTTCCCATCCACGCGCCACCAATTGCGGGTCCAAACCATGATCGGTGACCAATGCAAAACCTGTTTCTTGAAAGCTTTTACCGATAGCCGCAGCAAATTCATCTGGTGGCTGTGCCAGAGAGAGCACGGACAATTGGGTCATGATGTATTCCTGTATATATGGCTAAAGGGCCGTTATAATGTGAATATGGTATAGACATTGACAAGAGTGAATTAAAGCAATGAGTGACAGCAAAAATTATTGGCTGATGAAATCAGAACCCGATGAATATGGTTGGGATGATCTGGTGGCCGCAGGAGAGGGCATTTGGGACGGCGTTAAAAATGCGCAGGCCAGCAACAATATGAAGGCGATGAAAGCCGGTGATGATGTGTTTTTTTATCACTCGCGCCAGGGTTTGGAAATTGTTGGTATCATGTCGGTCAGCGCGGAGCATTTCCCTGATCCTGAAGATGATACCGGCAGGTGGGTGGCGGTAAAAGTGAAGCCGCTGCGCAAATTGGATCATGCTGTGACGTTGAAAGCCATGAAGGCGAATGAGAAACTTTCCGATTTGGCAATTATTCGCCAGACGCGGCTTTCAGTAGCCCCCGTGACAGCGCAGCAATGGCAGGAAATTCTGGCGATGGCAGAGCGGGGCGGCGCATAATGCTATGCGGTGCCGATTGGCCAGAGGTCATGCAATCTGTTCAGCACGCTGCCCATCCGCATATTGGGTCTGGTAAAGTTGCCAATTATATACCGGCATTGGCGCAAATTGACCCCAATAAGTTCGGCATGGCGGTCGCGCTAGGCAGTGGTGATACGCATTGCATTGGCGATGCAGACGAGCCATTTTCAATGCAAAGCGTATCGAAGATTTTTACGCTGGCTCTGGCTCTTCAAATTTATGGCGATGATCTGTGGCAGCGTGTCGGTAGGGAACCGAGCGGTTCCGCATTTAACTCCATAGTCCAGTTGGAAAGCGAAAAGGGCATTCCGCGCAACCCGCTTATTAATGCGGGCGCGATTGTAATCACCAACCATCTGGTCCAGCATTATTGCGATGAGGGTGCGGGCAGTGAGGTGGCGGTCGCACAATTGCTGGCATTGCTGCGTGCCCAATCGCGTGATCATAGCATATATGTTGATGAAAATGTTGCCCGCTCAGAAAGCGAAACCGGATCACGCAACCGTGCATTGGCCCATTTTATGGCAGGCTATAATGTTGTGCAGGGCGATATTGACCGTATTTTGGGAACATATTTCCGCCAATGCGCCATAGCGATTAGCTGCCGCCAATTGGCGCAGGCGGCTCTGTTTCTGGCCTTTGATGGCTGTGACCCAGTAACGGGAAAGCGGGTTTTATCCTCGCGCCGGTGCCGCCGCATCAATGCGGTGATGATGATGAGCGGCCATTATGACAATAGCGGCGATTTTGCCTATCGTATCGGATTGCCCGGCAAATCCGGCGTTGGCGGCGGTATATTGGTGGTCGCGCCTGGCCATGGCACCATCGCGACATGGTCGCCGGGCCTAAATGATGCAGGCACATCCATGGTTGGCGCAATCGCGCTGGAGGAATTGGTGCGGCAAACCGGCTGGTCCGTCTTTGTTTGAGCCATATGCTATTGTTTTTGACCCTATTTGATGCGGTTTGCCGGAACAATGAATTCAAGCCTTATGCCTGATGGCTCGCGGATAATCATATGGGTGGTTGGCCCATTGCCCAGAAATTCCGGGGCAAATTCCACTGTCACATCATCTAATGCCATGAAACGCTTATGCAGCGCGTGCAGCGTTTCCAGATCGCGCACCGTGATGGCCATATGGTGCAGGCCGACATTGTTCTTCCGGTTAAATTCAACCGCATTTTCAGGATCGGTAACTTGCCACAGTGTTACAAATAGCGCGCCATTGGTAACAAAATTTGCGGGGTAATCAGGGTCGCCGCCCGCGCGCTTCCAGCCAAGCGCATCAACAAAAAAGCTGGTAGTCGCCGCTAAATCGCGCACTGATAAGCCTATATGGTTAAGGCCCAAAGTCTCTGGCTCTGCATTGGTTTGCGCCGCGCTTCCTGCCTGTGCCTGCGCTGGAACTGAGAATAAGCCGTTGGCGATAAGCGCCAAAGCCAGTGCGGGGATAATGCTGCGTACTGCGTACATATTCATGCCTTTCGTAGCGTGCTGACTTTTGCGCCGCTGGCGGTGAGATATTCCATATCGGTTTTCAGATGCAGCAGCCTTAAGCCTTTGCGCGCCATAGCCTCTTCCAGAGCAGGGGCAAAGTCTTCGGTTTTCTCTATATAGGCCGTCCATGCGCCATAGGCCGCGCCCAATGCCGCAAAATCGGGATTGGCGAGATGCGTGCCAGAAGGCCGCGCTGGGTAATCACGTTCCTGATGCATTCTGATTGTGCCATAACCGCCATTATCAATCACCAATATGAGCAGGTTCGCGCCATATTGCGCAGCGGTTGCAAGTTCCTGTCCGTTCATCAAAAAATCGCCATCACCCGCCACTGCAACCACATTGCGTTCTGGATAGCGCAAAGCAGCGGCAACAGCCGCTGGCACGCCATAACCCATGGCGCCAGCAGTGGGCGCAAGCTGGCTGGGCATGGCTCCATAGGGCCAATAGCGGTGCCACCAGCCGGAAAAATTGCCCGCGCCATTGCAAATTATGCTGTCCGCTGGGCAAAGCGCGCGCATGGCGCTAACGCATTGGCCAAGGTCGAGCGCTGCGCCATTTGGCTGCGGCGTTGACCAGTCCAGCCATTCCTGATGGGCCGCTTGGCCAGTGTCAAAATAGGGAAGGTTATCGGCGTGCTGCGCCTCGGCCTTTAACGCCTTGGTAAATTCGCTCATATCCGCGCAAATTGCCAAATCGGTGCGGTAAACGCTGTTCAGCTCATCAGGGTCAGGGTGGATATGCACCAAGGTCTGCGCCGCATGATCGGGCGTAATCAGTGTATAGCCGTCCGTCGTAGCCTCGCCCAGCCGTGCGCCCATGGCGATTATAAGATCAGCATTTTTAACCCGCTCGACAAGTTTTGGGTTAGGCCCATAGCCCAGATTGCCAGCATATACCGCGCTGTCATTGGGGTAAGCATCTTGCCGCCGAAAAGCACAGGCAACGGGCAGGCCGATATTTTGCGCAAATGTCTGAAAATCCTGCCCTGCCTCTGCCGACCAGTCCGCGCCGCCAATAATGGCAATGGGGTTTTGCGCGCTGCGCAGCCTGTCCATCATCGCGGCCATGGCATCAGGGCAGGGCGGCTGCGCAGGGCGCTGTATTTTGGGCCTGTCCTGAGCCACCACATTATCGCGCAGCATATCCTCTGGCAGCACCAGCACCACAGGCCCGGGCCGCCCCGAAATGGCGGTAGCATAAGCGCGCGCCACATATTCGGGTATGCGCGCGGCGTCATCAATACGCGCCGCCCATTTGCACAGCGGCCCAAACATGGTGAGGAAATCGACTTCCTGAAAGCCCTCGCGGTCGCGGTCACTGCGCGCCACATCGCCAATGAACAATATCATGGGCTGCGAATCCTGATGCGCGACATGCACGCCGATACTGGCATTGGTTGCGCCCGGTCCGCGCGTTACAAAGGCAATGCCGGGCCGCCCTGTCATCGCGCCGTCCGCGCATGCCATGAAGGAAACCCCGCCTTCCTGGCGGCAAATTATGGTTTCTATCGCGTCACTGCGGTCATGCAGCGCATCCAGCACCGCCAGAAAACTCTCACCCGGCACAGTGAAAAGTCGGTCGCACCCCTGCACGATTAGCTGGTCAGCCAATATCTCGCCGCCGCTGCGTATCTTTGTCATGCCCATTATCCTTGCAGTTTTGATGATCTTATGCGCAGATATAGTCCCTAGACATATGCCCAACTGCCCGCAATGATTGCGCGCGAAATAACAGGAGAGACAGTCATGGAAATCCTTACTGAGGGGCTGCGCTTCCCAGAGGGGCCGGTGGTTATGCCCGATGGCTCTGTCATAGTGGTTGAGATTGCTGCAGGCTGCGTCACGCGCATCGCGCCCGATGGCAGCAAATCATTGGTGGCGCAAACTGGCGGCGGGCCAAATGGCGCGGCTTTGGGGCCGGATGGCAAGCTCTATATCTGTAATAATGGCGGGTTTAACTATGTGAATAGCGGCAGTGAGGATGCGCCCTTTCTGGTGCCGCATGGTCAGGCGGATGATTATTCCGGCGGGCGGATAGAGCGCGTTGATATAACCAGCGGCACGGTTGAAACGCTTTATAAAGATGGCGATTTTGGCTGTATATTGCGCGGGCCGAATGACATTGTTTTTGATGATGCAGGCGGCTTTTATTTCACCGATCATGGCAAAAACCGCCCGCGCGAACGTGATGTCACCGGCGTTTTTTATGCACGGGCCGATGGCAGTTTGATGAAAGAAGTGATTTTTCCATCAGAAAACCCCAATGGCATTGGCCTTTCGCCCGATGGCAAACGGCTTTATGTGGCGGAGACATATACTTGTAAAATATGGGCCTATGATGTGGCGGCGCCCGGCGAAATTGCTTTTCAATCGGGCATTTTGGGGCCGCAAGGGCAGTTTTTATACAGCCCATCAGGCTATAAATATTTTGACAGTCTGGGTATGGAAGAGTGCGGCAATATCTGCGTCGCCACCATTGGAGAAGCGGGGATTAGCGTTATCTCACCCACAGGCGAATTGGTAGAATTTGTACCAATGCCAGACCCGTTCACCACCAATATTGCTTTTGGCGGTAAAGATATGAAAACGGCTTATATCTGCCTGTCCGGAACGGGTAAGCTGGTGAAAATGGATTGGCAGCGCGCGGGGCTAAGGTTGGCGCATTAGCAGTACAGAGATAATATAGGCTTTTTATATATTTATATAGACGGCCGGTTAACGCATATTTTACTCCGCTGAGACTAAAGTTCCGGTGATTGAGAGTTATTTTATGCGCATTAAATTTTTCTATATCGCTGCTTTGGCGGCTGCTGTCTCTGGATGTGATATTGGCGCCAGCGGACTGGATGCGGAAGATCCTTTTCATTGTAGCTTAGTTTTCAACATTGAGTTGGCTAATCTAAAGAAGCAGAATAATGCTGGAAAGGCCATAATTGCGAGGGCAACAGCCTTAAAGCAGCAATCCGAACAGCGTATTGCGCAGCTTGATGAAAGCCCCGCAATTATAGCCAAAAAAGCGCAGGCCGCGTTCGAAACTCTGCAAGAAAGTAATGAAATGACGCTGGAAGAGCAGACGGAATTTTATGAAACATGCGCGAAGCAATATCCAGATGCGCCTGCTACGGTTGATAGCAAAAGTGGCTTTGTTAAATAATTTTCGCTGTATGCTTATCAAGTATATGACTTTTCTTTGATGCGCGCGCTTGCTGGACAGGCAGTTAAATTCCGGTTTAGGGAGGGTGTAAACCAATTCTGAAAGCGGCTGGGATGACAATCACTACGGTAATTTTTGATTTTGGCGGGGTCATTACCTCTTCGCCTTTTGAGGCATTTTCTAATCTAGAAAAAGCCCGCAATGTGCCCCAAAATAGTGTGCGCCGTATCAACAGCATCAATGCGGATAACAATGCATGGGCGCGCTTTGAACGCGCAGAGATAGACATAGCGCAATTTGACCAGGCCTTTACAGATGAAGCGCAAGCGCTGGGTATTGACGGTCTGACAGGCAATGATGTTTTGGCTTGTCTGGCCGGTGATATAAGGCCGCAAATGGTTGCCAAGCTGGATACGCTAAAGGCGCAAGGTTTCGCTCTGGGTTGCATCACCAACAATGTGCCAGCTGGTGGCGATGGAGGGCCTAAAGGCTCCGGCATGGCAATGACTGAGGAGCAGGCAGCGCAAATTACCAAGATTATGTCACGCTTCGACCATGTAATTGAAAGCAGTAAGGTGGGCCTGCGCAAACCAGACCCGCGCATTTACCAAATGATGTGCGAAGCGCTAAATGTAACGCCGCAGCAATGCGTCTATCTTGATGATCTGGGCATTAATTGCAAACCGGCGGCCAAGCTGGGCATGAATGCGATTAAGGTTATTAGCGCTGAGCAGGCACTGGCCGATCTGGACGCATTATTGCCATAATGCATTGCTTTTGGCATAAGTCACTAGCGTATATGCTTTCTCTCTTGCTTGTTTATGCCTTAAATTTGCCGCAGTCTCTTTGCTAAAAGAATATACAGTAAAGGGAGGAAATTATGAAGCATGGTATTTACGGGGCGTTAGCGATAACAGCATTTTTGGCAAATGTGCCTGCACATGCACAGTCCGTGAGCAATGGTTATAATGATCCACGCATCGATAGCCGGTTGCAACTTGGTATCACCATTCCCTTTGGTGGACAAAAACAAAGCGACTATCGCCAGCCGCGGCTTGAGATCTCGTCAGTCCGTAGTAACGCCAGAAATCTTGAATTTCGCTTTCGCCCAGAAGCACAACGTGAAATCCGCCGCAGTTTTGCTTTCACCTTGGAAGATAAACCCAAAATGATGATCGATGGACGCTTTGTACAGAAAGCAGACGGCCGAAACAATATTAGCACAGGAGCAGCTATTGGTATTGGCGCGGCCGCATTATTAGGCGTGACAATTGTAATTTTGGCTCAAAAAGTAGATGATGTTGATGATTTTATCAACACTGATT
>CAZAHS010000044.1:0-12479 GCA_964484855.1 uncultured Sphingomonadaceae bacterium
ACGAGATGCTGGTCAACAATATTGCGGCGATTATTCAGCTTGCACTGGCGCCAGCTTTCCTGCTGGTCGGTATTGGTGCGATGTTGCAGCTATTTTCTGGCCGATTGGCGCGCGTTGTTGATCGCTCGCGTGATCTTGCCGCAAAACATGGCGATTGCAGCGAAAGCGAACGCAAAAGAATTGTTGGTGAATTGCGCATTTTGGATCAGCGCATGACGGTGGTGAACCGCTCTATTTTAATGGCGGTATGCGGTGCGATTACTGTCGGCCTTGTCATCACCATGTTGTTTGCAATGGAATTGGCCGGTATTGATCTCTCAATCTTTGTTGCGACAGGCTTCATTATCGCCATGACTTTCATCATGAGCGGCCTATGCTTTTTCCTTTATGAGGTGCGATTGGCGGATAAGTCCATTCACCTAGACGCCATCTTTTTTAAAGAGTGAAAGCCAGCCTTTAATTGCTGGCTAACACTTTATTCTGTTGCGGCTTCACCTTCAGCAATAGTCTCGCCTTCTGGCGCAACATCTGCATTTTCTTCTGCGCTGCCTTCCGTTGCTGTAGCGGCCAAGGCGTCGGCCACGATTTTGTCAGTAGCCAATGGCGCATCTGTATTGTTGTTCATATAGGCGATGACATTGGCGCGGTCTTCACCCTTGCTGAGGCCGGCAAAGCTCATCTTGGTGCCGCTGGCATAGCGTTTGGGCGATTTCAGCCAATTGTCCATTTGCTCAACACCCCAATTTTCGGCAATGCCTGAAAGGGATTCAGAATAAGAAAAACCAGCGACCGCAGCATGCGGCTTGCCCAATATACCGTAAAGATTGGGGCCGACGCCATTAGCGCCGCCTTTTTCAATCGAATGGCATGCGGTGCATTTTTGAAAAACCTTTTCACCCGCGCTTGCATCGGCAGAGGCCAAGCGAACCCCAATTGGGTCTTCGCCTTTTTCTGCAACTTTTTCAGCACCTTTAATGGCATAGCCCGGCGTTTCAGGAGCCTCTGGCGAGTCAGCGTGAAAATATTTTCCGCTCAAAATTGAAAAGCCCAATGCCGAGGCCATGCCAAATAAAACCCAACCGGCGATTGTATTACTGCGATCTTCCATATTCTTTCTGTCCCCAAAACTTGCCTTAGCTATAGAGGCAAGCTTCTACACTGGCAACGTCATTGCCATATTATTCTGTGCGCTCCCTAGCCAGCCTAGGCGCGGTGTGCAAGCCTAGAAAAGCAAGCTTTAGGCGGGTTTCTATGCATAGATTTGAAATGGCCATCAATAGTCTGCAAAACTATTGAATTTTGTGCACTTCGCATAGCCGATTGCGCAATAGCGCAGAATAATAATTTGCGGCCAAACTGTGTTTCCGCTTGCTTAATCCCATAGTAATAATTTACCGCAAAAACCATGTATAGCTATCCGAAAATTGCGCAAGAACGCGCCGAGATCATGGCGCAAAAGGCGCGGCAAACTCCTGAAAAGGGTTTGGCTTTTCAGGGTGCGCCCGGGGCAAATTCCTATTTGGCGGCGATGGAATATGATCCGCAAGGATTGCCATTGCCCTGTTTTAATTTTTCAGACGCTATCGATACGGTGAAGCGCGGCGAGGCAGACCGCGCGATGATACCGATTGAAAATTCGCAGCATGGCCGCGTGGCCGATATTCATTTTCTGCTGCCGGAATCGGGCCTGCATATCATTGATGAATTCTTCATCCCCATTCACCATTGCCTGATGGCCAAATCACAAGGGCCATTCACCTCGGTTTTGAGCCATCCGCAGGCGCTGGGCCAGTGCCGCCATTATTTAAAAGAGCATGGTATAACGCCAATATCCTATGCTGATACGGCCGGTGCGGCGGCGGCTGTGGCGATGAGCGATGACCCCGATATTGCCGCGATTGCGCCCGCCATTGCAGCGGATATGTATGGGCTGGAAATGGTGGCGGAAAATATTGAGGATGCAGACCATAATACCACGCGCTTTGTGGTGCTGTCGCGCGATGCCGTTTCACCTGCTACAGACAGTCCGGTGATGACCAGCTTGCTGTTTGAGGTGAAGAATATCCCCGCCGCATTGTTTAAGGCTATGGGCGGCTTTGCCACCAATGGCGTGAACAGCACAAAGCTGGAAAGCTATATACGCGGCGACAATTTTTCTGCCGCGGAATTTTATCTTGATATTGTTGGCATGCCCGGCGACCCAGCGGTGGACCGTGCGCTTGATGAGCTGCGCTATCATAGCAAATGGGTGCGCATATTGGGCAGTTATAAACAGGCACGTGCGCGCGGTTAGGCGGCCCATTTGTCATAACCTGCTCGCCCCTAATGCGCATCGCCCCAGCTTGGGCCTGTGCCAATATCTATCTCTAGCGGCACAGTAAGCGTGACCGCAGGCTGCGCTGCATTGGCCATAACATTGCGGATAATTGCAGAGGCCGCCTCTACATCGCTTTCGGGCAATTCAAACACCAATTCATCATGCACTTGCAGCAGCATGCGCACATGTGTCAGCCCTGCCTTCGCCAAAGCATCCGGCATGCGGGTCATGGCGCGTTTAATAATGTCGGCGCTAGTCCCCTGAATAGGCGCATTTATCGCGGCGCGTTCGCTGCCTTGGCGTTCGGTCTGGTTTTTGGCGTTAATGCGCGGGAAATGCGTTTTGCGGCCAAATAAAGTCTCAGTATATAGCCGTTCTTTGGTGCTTTGCATGGTATCGGAAATATAGCGGTTAATGCCGGGAAAGCGCTCAAAATAGGTGCTAATCATATCTTGCGCTTCATCTGAAGATACCTCTAACCGGCCCGCCAGTCCCCAGCGTGATATGCCGTACAGAATAGCAAAATTGATGGTTTTGGCGCGCCCGCGCGTATCGCGGTTGACCTCGCCAAACAGCTCTTGCGCGGTGCGGTTGTGAATATCCTCACCATCGGCAAAGGCTTGGCGCAGCGTATCGACATCGGCCATATGCGCCGCAAGTCGCAGCTCAATCTGGCTATAATCAGCGGCCAAGATTACATTGCCAGGTTCGGCAACAAAGGCATAGCGGATTTGCCTGCCCATTTCGGTGCGGATGGGGATGTTTTGCAGATTCGGATCATTGGATGACAGCCGCCCCGTCTGCGCGCCGACCAGACTATAGCTGGTGTGAACGCGGCCCGTTTTGGGGTTAATATCATCCTGCAAAGCATCAGTATAGGTAGATTTCAGCTTGGCCATTTGCCGCCAGTCCAGCACTTTGCGGGCAATTTCATGGCCATCTTGCGCCAAGCGTTCCAGCACGGTGACATCGGTGGAATATTGGCCGGATTTGCCCTTTTTTCCGCCTTTTAATCCCAATTTGCCGAACAGGATTTCGCCCAATTGCTTGGGGCTGCCAATGGTGAAGGGTTCACCGGCAATGGCGTGGATTTCCTTCTCGCGCATTTCCATGATGCCGGCAAATTCTGCTGACAATCCGGCCAGTTTTTCGCGGTCCACCTTTATGCCCTCACGCTCCATATGCGCAAGGTGAGTGAGGACAGGCCGGTCCACCATTTCATAGACCTTCGTGCCGCCCTCTGCGCTTAATCGCGGTTTCATTATCTGCCACAGGCGCAGCGTTATATCGGCATCTTCAGCGGCATAGCGCGTTGCTTGCTCCAGCGGCACCTGCCCAAAACCAATCTGGCTTTTGCCCGTACCAGTGACGGATTTATAGCTGATACATTCATGGCCTAAATGCTCTTTGGCCAGCGCATCCATGCCATGCCCGCCATGGCCGCCCAGAGAACGACCCGCATCCAGCGCAAAGCTCATCACCATCGTGTCATCAACCGGCGCAATGGCAATATCGTGCTGTGCCATCACATTCATATCATATTTGATATTCTGGCCAATTTTTAAGACAGCATCATCTTCCAGCAGGGGCTTCAAAAGCGCGAGTGCCTCGGCCATGGGGATTTGCTGCGGTTTTTCATCCAGCAAATCCGTGCCGCCATGCGCTAGCGGTACATAACAGGCCTTGCCGGGTGTCGCGGCTAGGCTGAAACCCACCAACTCTGCGCGCATCGGGTCTAGCGATGTTGTCTCTGTATCAAAGGCGACACTGCCAATGGCGCGCGCTTCATCCAGCCATATTTTCAGCGTATCCAAGTCGGTGACGCAGACATAATCATCAGGGTTGATCGGCGGCTGCTGAGCCGCACGCGGCGATGTTGTTCCCGGCAAACCATTGGCGGCGCCATCATTACCCTCTGCATTAGCAGCCGCGCCATGCGCACCTGCCTCAACAGCTTGCGGTGCATCTGCGCCCAATTTGCGCAACAGGCTGGAAAATCCATGGAGCGTGAGAAATTCGGCCAATGGCTCTTTGGGAATATCGCATAAACGAAAATCCTCCAGCGCCACGGGCAGGGGGCAATCTTCTTTCAATGTCACCAATATGCGCGAGAGGCGGGCATCTTCGGCAAACTCGATCAGATTTTCGCGCATCTTTGACTTTTTCATATCCTCAGCCGCAGCCAGAACAGATTCCAAATCACCATGCTCGATCAGCAATTTTGTCGCGGTTTTGGGGCCAATGCCTTTAACGCCGGGAATATTGTCCGCGCTATCCCCCATCAGCGCCAGCATATCGCCAACACGTTCTGGCCCGACACCGAATTTTTCTATCACTTCGGCTTGGCCAATGCGCATATTTTTCATGGTGTCGAGCATATCGACGCGGCTATCATCTTTAGGCTCGATAAGCTGCATCAGGTCTTTATCAGAGCTAACAATCGTGACCTTCCACCCTTCTGCTATTGCCGCCTTGGCATAGCTGGCAATCATGTCATCAGCTTCGACATTCTCCTCCTCAATGACGGGCAGGGAGAAGGCGCGGGTAGCATCGCGGATGAGCGGAAATTGCGGGACCAGATCATCGGGTGGTGGCGGGCGGTTGGCCTTATATTGATCGTATAAGTCATTGCGGAAACTTTTGGATGACTTGTCCAATATCACCGCCATATGGGTCGGGCCATTGGCTTGATGCAGGTCATCGGCCAGCTTCCAGAGCATGGTGGTATAGCCATAAACCGCGCCAACGGGTGTGCCTTCCGGATTGGTGAGCGGCGGCAAGCGGTGATAAGCGCGGAAAATATAGGCCGACGCATCGACCAGATAGAGATGATTCTGTTCAGACATAATGATCTGTTAGCAGGGCCAGGCTGGCACGTCATCGCTGGGATGACATCAATTACCGATTATCATGCTATGATCTAGGGTCAGGGCCCTAGCAAGTTATTCGCTTTCTGCCTTTTCAACATCATCCTGCGTCTCTTGCTCTTCCGGTTCCAATTCCAGCTCGGTCAGCGGCGGCAAGCCGCGCAAGGCACGGATTTCATTTTCGCGGAAAAGCAGATAGGAATTGCGTGTAGCGCCAAATTGGTCCGCACTTTCGTCACGAATGCGATCAATTTCTGCATCATTGTCTAGGCGGATATTCAATACAGAAACCGCGCCAACTGGAATGGCAAAAGTCGGCCTATTAATCGGTGCGCCATAAAGAGCAGGGGTCAGCAACCCGTCTATAGTATTGCCAATTAAATCACGTGCCGTAGTGCCGCCAATAAAAGGCAGGTAGAGAAAGCGCCCTTGCTTCACGCCATAATAGCCTAATGTATTTGCAAAACCGTTATAACGATAGGGCAGGTTAATGCCTGGCTTACCGGCAATATCAATTAATCCGCCTAGACCTAAAGTGGAATTTATCAAAAAGCGGCCTGCTGTTTCAATCGCTTTGCCGGGCTTTAGCTGCAACATATAGTTGAGGAAATTAACTGGCTCCCCCAGATTGCGCACGAAATTCTGACTGGCCTGACGAAGCGGGCTGGGCACTGTGTCTCGATAAAAATCAATAACCGGATCAACAACCGCCAGATCAACAGCATCTACCAGTTCAAATGTTTCAAGGCTAAATTCGTCAACAATATCCATCTCTATGCCATCAACCACAATTGGTGGAGGCAAATTTTCCTCATCATTACCGCTTTGGTTTTGCTGAATGGAGTTATCCTGCGGCCCGAAACTGACTATCGCGGAGGCAGACCGTTTATATGGCGATGTTACGTTCTGATTATCCAGCCATATATGCTCATCATCAAGAGGCACATGATAAGGCAGTGAGGGAGCAGATAGGTTTTGCGCGCCAAAATTATTTCTGCGGCGAGACGATGCGCGCGACGATGCGCGAGCGCGCGGTGATTTCTCCAATCGCTGTACAAAAGCATTTTGCTCAGCCTGTTTTAGAAGAAGCTTTGCATAAGAAAGCTCTGGCGCAGGTGCGATTTTTTCCTGCTGAGCAGCCAATATGCCGTCCTGTGAAATCACTTGATTCGGGCCTGTATCGGGGCTGCTGGTCGTAATGGACAAGATAATCAGTGGAAGCTCTGATGATAGGCTCAAAATTGTGATCCTTTAGGTAACAAACAATATTTTCAAAGATTTAGCCAATAGCAAAAAATTTGCTCTCTGCCACTGCATATAATGAACTCAACTATGATTACACGGCACTAACCATTAGGCCTTTAACATGGTGACACTTTATTACATCTGAATAGACAAGAAACCCCCAGAAATGCTGGCCTTTACAGAATTTTTCAGATCAATTAAGGGGCGCAAAATTAACCTCTGGTCAAGCCTATGCTGCTAAATTTTTGTTCATGTACCAGCTTTGCAACCACCAGATGAGAGATGCGGACTTTGCCTAATCCGCCTAATATAATGGCGGCCATGTCTCGCAAATTTGGCCATATTCACTGGAGCTATACGCGCGTAGCGGTCGGTCTGGTGCTGCTGCTTTGCTTTGCAGCCATTATAATGGTGATCGGCCGGTTAGGAACAACGGAAAAGTCGCAGACCGTTTTCGCGGCATCAACGCAAGGATGCTTTTTGGCCAGCGATAATATTCTGTCGCCCAGCGAAATGCTCGGCAAAAGCGATGATTTTCAATGCCAAAATCCCGACATACCCGATCAGACGCAGCAAATTTGGTTGCAAATACCGATAGAGCAATCAGCTATTCAGGCTGCGAAGGTCAATTTGGAAGGCAACAGCGCCCCTTTTGCTTCGCTATCTATTGTCCATCAAAATGATGAGGGGGCTATGGCCAGCCGGAGTTTTACACCCGATGACATTATACGCGCCTGGACTGCCGGAACGCGCTACTCAATAGAATTGACTGATAAAGAAGCGCAAAGCGATATTCTCTGGCTTGGGATTAATCGACCTTGGTCAAAAGTGGCGTTGGAGAGCATTGAAATAATGCCGCGATCGGTTGCTGAGGAGCAGAGATTTGACCGTTCCATATGGTTTGGAATTTATACCGGTCTTGGCTTGGTCCCGATTATCTATAGCCTCGTTTTCTTTTTCGCTTTGCGATATCGCTTCATGGGCTGGCATGCCCTTATGGCCGCCTGTTTTGCATCGTATACGCTCCATTCCTCCGGGCTTATTATCCATCTTTGGCCGCAGATTGACATGTGGACGCGCACATTAGCGTCCTATGCCTCAATGAGCCTTGCAGTCGGCCTTGCAGGATATTTTGCACTAAGTTTTCTAGAAGAAGGGGCTGTTCCGAAGTGGAGCAACCGCCTGATGCTGTGGGCCAGCCATTTGTTAATAGCCAATGCGGCGTTCATCATATTTCTGGGCCCCAGCCTGCCATTTTTGGCGCGCAATATATATCATGCAATGTACCTGCCTAGCATCATTGCCTTTTTCATCTGTTTGACATGCGCTTTGCTCAATAAAAGCAACGCGGTGTGGTTTTTGATAGCCGGTTGGTCTTTAACATTCATTGTTGCGGTTGATCGTATTTTGCGCGGGCTGGATATTTATGTCCTGCCGAACGAGATTGATTTCTCTCTCTATTTCTGCCTGTCCCTAGAAGTGATTATTACCGCTTGCGGGGTTGCTTTCCGCGTTATGTCGATCCGCAAAGAGCGCGATCAGGCCAAAATGCGCGAGGAAGAATTGACCCGTCAGGCAACTACGGATCTGTTAACCGGGTTAAGCAATCGCCGCCAATTTGATGAGCATTTCTCAACAGCGTCCGGCATTACTTTGGCATTGATCGACATTGATAATTTCAAACAGGTCAATGACAAATATGGACATCAATATGGCGATGAGGTGCTGCGCATATTGGGCAAAATATTGCAGCGCTATACGCAGCAGAATTGGTGCGAAGGCGTTTACCGACTGGGCGGTGAGGAATTTGCTGTTCTGCTCTCTACTCAGGGCGAAGATGCGTCGGCAATCTGTTGTGAGCAAATACGCGCAGAGATTGAACAGAGCTTACAAAAAGAGGTCGACATACTTGCAGCGCCCGTCACTGTCAGCATCGGATTGTCTACATCAATAGGGCTAACGGAACGTGCGGTGTACCGTAATGCAGATGTTGCGCTTTATCACGCAAAATCAGAAGGGCGAAACCGCGTCGCCATTGCCAGCAATAGCTATGGCAGCGCATCAAAACCGTTTCTGCAAATTGCAGTGCAGAAGACGCGTCAAAAATTTGGATAAGTCCGCAGCTTTGCGGCGCATAAGTTGATATTTTCTGCCATTTATTTTCGCTAATTTACAATTAATAAACCTTGTTGGGCTACCACAATTAATGCGATTCTAACTGAGAGTTTTATGTTCGAAAAACCGATTTCTAAAGATGGCGCTCAGCCAGCCGATCAAGAGTTCGGGAGTTTTTTTAACCGGATGTCTGCTCGGATAAATGCGCAGGGTGATAACTCTGGCGCTAAGAATTCGGCTACCCAACAACCCAAACATTATAGCATGAGCAGCAAAGAAGCTCTGTTGCTGTTGCAAAGCTATGAAGAGAGTCGCCAAGGTTGGTTCTGGTCAACAGATTCTGACGGCAACATAGTGTATATAACTGAATATGTTGCAGAAATGGCTGGCGGCAATATTGCTAATTTGCAAGGAAAGCCATTTGTTGAGCTGTTTGCAAAGTCGCTCGATCACGAAGCTACACAGCGCTCTTTGCCATTTATATTCACCAAAAAATCAAAATTTGAAGAGTTACGCCTTAAAATGCTGGTGGGTGAAGATGTCCGTTGGTGGTCGGTTTCCGGCCAGCCACAATTTTCTGAAACTGGCGAATTTTCAGGTTTTCGCGGCAATGGCGTTGATATAACGGAACAGCTTCGCGCGTCTCATGATACTGAGAAATTGGCGCATTATGATTCCTTAACCGGCTTGGCGAACCGCGCCAACATGCAGGAAAAACTGGAAAAAACACTCAAGGCTTTCCAGCCGTATGAGCGCCCATGCGCCGTTGCCTTGCTTGATTTGGATCGTTTTAAACAGGTGAACGATACATTGGGTCATCCTGCGGGCGATACATTGTTGCAACAAGTCGCGCAGCGTCTGCGAAAAGCTATAGGTATTAAAGGAGAGGCTGGCCGCCTTGGCGGGGATGAGTTTCAGATTTTGATACCAGATTGTGACGATCGCGGCGATTTGGGAGAGCTAGCAGAAACAATTATCTCTAGCATTTCTCAGCCCTATTCTATTGACGGTAGCCGCTGTATTATCGGCGCCTCAATAGGCATAGCCATTAGCCCTTTTGATGGCGAGAGCAGCGAGGATTTGATACGCAATGCCGATCTGGCTCTTTATGCTGCCAAGTCAGGGGGGCGCGGGCGCTTTCAATTCTATAGCAGTGATTTGCACCAATCTGCCGAAGACCGCAGAATGCTGGAAGAAGATTTGCGTGACGCGCTGAGCAACGATCAAATGACACTGGCCTATCAACCGCTGGTAAACGCGAAAACCAATATCGTCACAGGGTTTGAGGCATTGATGCGTTGGAACCATCCAGAGCGCGGCCCAATTTCCCCTGCATTGTTTATTCCCATTGCCGAAGAAGCAAATTTGATAAATGTGCTGGGTGAATGGGCTATCAATAAAGCCTGTGAACAAGCGTCCCAATGGCCCGGAAAAGCCCGGGTTGCGGTTAATGTATCACCAATACAATTTGCCAATGAAGGTTTGCCAGATTTTGTTGCCGCCGCGCTAGCCCGAACCGGTTTGGCGCCAGACCGGCTGGAGTTAGAGGTTACCGAAGGCGTCTTCCTCGAAGAATATGATAAAAATGGCGATATGTTCGACCATCTGAAAAACATAGGTGTGCGCTTGGCTCTTGACGATTTTGGTACGGGTTACTCCTCGATGAGTTATTTGCAGAGCGCGCCCTTTGACAAGATTAAAATTGACCGCGCTTTTGTTCGCGGGGCAACACAAAAGGGTTCAAGAAATGGCGCAATTATAAAGGCCATTGTTGCATTGGCTGAAGCACTGGATATGGAAACAACAGCGGAAGGTTTAGAGACGCTGGATGAGCTTGATATGATCCGCGATCTCAACGTCAGCCATATTCAAGGTTATGTTTACAGCGCGGCTGTTCCTAATGAAAAATTGCTGCAAAACCTAGAAGATGGCGAGTGGGTTATTGAGCCGATAGGCCCTGCCTTTCATCGTGACGACCGTATCTCAATGTTTCGCAAAGTCCATGCTATTCATCATAATCACCGCTATCAAGTCGTTATCCGCAACCTTTCTGCAACAGGCGCATTGATTGAGGGTCTGCTTGATGTTCCTTTAGGTACTGAATTTGTGATTGATTTTGGTGATGGACAATTGGCTGTTTCGACGGTGAAGCGTTCAAAAGGCGATAAACAAGGTATACAATTTGAGGAGCGTCTGGTTGGTGATGGCAGCGGAGGATTGTGCACGGCGCGCAGGGTTTCACGCTATCTGGTTGCCAGCATGAACTCTGAAGCGGGATTGCCCAATGCGATGACGTTAAACCGCAATGCGCCGGCTACATCTTGGCAAGTGCAGCATGTCATGAACCCGCAAGAGGGCATGATTCCAGTCTTTAACAGCAGCTATGATATATCGCAAAAGAATCGATGATATAAGGCTGGAGCAAATAATTTCTGCAACGTGCCAGTAATTTGCTTGCTTTTGCGCACTAAAACGTAACATTCTTCATCAGCAACATGTTTCACTCATGATTCTGACCTGTTTGGAGATAAGAATGTATAGCCGATTGCGCAAAAATTTTGCCGCCCCTGCAAAGCTTTCAATTGCCGCCTTGCTGTTATCTGGAACGTCCATTTCTTTTGCTCAGGATGTTAAGATCATCCAACCCGGCGCGCCGGGTCAGCCGGTGAAGGCGCTAAGCTCTGAAGAGGCGGCGCAGCTTGCTGATAGCCGGTACTCGCCGGCAGATGTAATGTTCATGCAGGGCATGATTGTACATCATCAACAGGCCGTTGATATGTCCATCCTAGCGCCGGACCGTACAAATAATCCGGAAGTTCTGGCGATAGCAGGGCGTATTCTTTCCAGCCAGAAAGATGAAATTGCCTTTATGCGCGAATGGTTGCAAAGTCGCGGTGAGGCGGTGACGCTTGCGGGCCATCATCACCATAATATGCAGGGCATGGCAACATTACCGCAAATGGCAGAACTGGCGACATTATCCGCCACTGATTTTGACCGTATGTTTTTGCAATTAATGATCCCGCATCATAAGGGCGCGCTTGATATGGTTAAGGTGCTGCTCAAAGCGCCTGGCTCTGCCTATGATCCGGTTCTGGCAAATTTTGCTGATGATATTGTGCGCGATCAGACATCCGAAATTGACCGCATGAACTTTTTGCTGGCCGGTCTGTCTAATGATCCGCGCGCCAATTTGAAGGCAGGTTTTGCTGATGCGGGCGAAGCGGTGAGTAATCTGCGTAAGGTGGCCAGCCTGCCCAAACCTGCTGGCTTTTTTGATCCGGCCAACCCCGCTGAATTGCGTCCGCTTATCCGTGAAGAAGAGGATGTTGCCGCCGATCCGCGTGATGCTGTAGAAGCCGCAGTTGAGGCAGCCAAAGAAGAGCAGAGCGAGCAAGGCGAGGAATCCAAGCCAGAATTTGGCAAGCGTAATGCGCTATTGAGTTTTGCCAATACCGATATGGCATTTTCCGGCGATCTAATGGTGGCGGGCAATTATCATGGCTGGAATGCCTATAAGCTGGGTAATGACGGCATGCCCAAGCTGGTTAGCTCGGTGGTGTGTCCGGGTGGTCAAGGCGATGTTTCCATTGTTGGCGATTTGTTGCTGATGAGCGTTCAGGATACTCGCGCGCGGGTTGATTGCGGCCTGCAAGGTGTCAGCGACGAGATTAGCGATGAGCGCTTTCGCGGCCTGCGCATCTTTGACATTTCCGACATTACCAATCCGGTACAGGTTGGGCAGGTGCAAACCTGCCGCGGATCGCACACCCATTCGATTGTCTCCACGGATGATAAGTCGATCATCGTCTATAATTCCGGCACTGCGCGTATTCGTGATGAAGAGGAATTGGCAGGCTGTATAGGCGCTGTGCCGGGCGATGACCGCACTGCGCTGTTCCGCATTGACGTGATTGAAGTGCCCATTGCTGACC
>CAZAHS010000045.1:0-12404 GCA_964484855.1 uncultured Sphingomonadaceae bacterium
TGAGACGGTCCGGTTCTGGTGGAACCGCTTCGGTCCGCTGTTCGCATCCGATATTCGAAGGCAGCGGGTCAACCGCATGCGTAGCTTTAGAAACTGGCGCTGGCACGTCGACGAGGTGTTCGTAAAGATCAACGGCGAGACCCATTATCTGTGGCGTGCTGTCGACCACGAAGGCGAAATTCTCGAGAGCTATGTCACTAAGAAACGGGACAAAATGGCTGCGCTAAAGTTCCTTCGCAAGGCACTGAAACGGCACGGCCAAGCAGAGAAAATCGTTACTGACGGTCTCAAATCATACCCTGCTGCGATGCGCGAACTTGGCAATGAAAGCCGCCGCGAGATGGGCCGGTGGAAGAACAATAGGGTGGAGAATTCGCACTTACCGTTCCGACGAAAAGAGCGTGTCATGCAGCGGTTCCGGCGAATGAAGTCACTGCAAAAGTTCAGCTCAGTTCATGCTAACATCCACAACCACTTCAACTCGCAACGCCACCTCGTCGACCGTCAAACTTACAAGACCGCTCGCTCAGCCGCATTGGTTGAGTGGCAAAATCTCATGACTTGAACCAGTTCCGGGAAAAGGTATCTTGCGCCAATCGGAGACAAGTTGCGATTAGTCTGACAGCACCGTTTTCAGCAAAATATGAATGGCGCATGATTTTTTGCCAATGTGCCAAAGTTTTAGCGCCGCCAAATATTTTTGTTATTTTCATTTATTCTTCTCTGGACAAACACAAAATTATTTTTCATGTTAGCGCTCACATAATAAATAGTCTTGGGGTATATAGGATGAAATTCTGCACGGCACCTTTCGTGATGAGCATTGGTGTGCTCTTGCTATCCGGCTGCGCAAACCAGGTAGGTTTAACCGCTAAGGACGCGGCGATTTCCTCTAATGCTGCTGCCGATACAGCAGAGGCGGAAACGAATTTGGCGGCTGATGATACCGCTAATAACGGTGTTGCTCACCCTGATATTTGGCCATCTTATACATATCCGGTGACGACGTCTGCGGAAACAGAACAGCGAATCGCTGCCATTATTGCGCGCATGACTATTGAAGAAAAAGTTGGTCAATTGGTGCAAGCTGATTTGTGCTGCGTTACGGCGGAAGACGTTAAGAAATTCAACCTTGGTTCTGTTCTGAATGGCGGCAATAGCGGGCCATATGGCAATGACACTGCGCCTGCGGCTGACTGGTTGAAAGCGGCGGACGAATTTTATGAAGCGTCTGTAGACACCAGTGATGGCGGTGTCGGCGTTCCGGTTATTTGGGGCACAGATGCTGTCCATGGACATTCTAATATAATCGGCGCCACTATCTTCCCGCACAATATCGGCCTTGGCGCGATGCGTGATGTTGGCCTTATTGAGCGTATCGCTCAGGTGACAGCAAAGGAAATCCGTGTAACGGGTCAGGAATGGACCTTTGCCCCCACAGTGGCGGTTCCTCAGGATTTTCGCTGGGGCCGCGCTTATGAAGGCTATTCCTCTGATCCTAAGCTGGTTGCATCCTATGTTGGTGCCATGGTGCGCGGGTTGCAAGGCGCGCCCAATTCCCAGAATTTGTTGGCAGGCCCTTATGTTATAGCATCAACAAAGCATTTCCTTTCCGATGGCGGCACAGAAAATGGCGTTGACCAAGGCGATGCCAAAATATCCGAGCAGGAACTGCGCGATATACACGGCTTGCCTTATGGGCCAGCGATTGAGAATGGCGTGGCCACTGTAATGGCCAGCTTCTCCAGTTGGCAGGGCCGCAAAATGACCGGTAACAAAAGCTTGCTGACCGATGTTCTGAAAGAGAAAATGGGTTTTGGTGGCTTTGTTCTGTCAGATTGGAACGCTCATGGTCAGGTCGAAGGCTGCACCAATGAAAGCTGCCCGCAAGCGCTCAATGCCGGCATTGATCTTTATATGGCCCCAGATACGTGGCGGCAGGTTTATGCTGATCTTTTGGCAAAGGCCAAATCCGGTGAGCTTTCAATGCAGCGTATTGATGAGGCCAATGCCGCAATTTTGCGCGTAAAAATGCGCCTCGGCCTGTTCGAAGCGGGTAAGCCTTCTGACCGGCTATTATCTGGTGAATATGATTTGCTTGGCGCTGCTGAGCACCGCGAAGTTGCGCGTGAGGCGGTTCGCAAATCGCTGGTCATGTTGAAAAATCAGGGCGTTCTGCCATTAAAGGCTGGCGGCCGGTTATTGGTAGCTGGTGAAGGCGCAAATAATATCGCGCGTCAATCTGGTGGCTGGACCATATCGTGGCAGGGTACGGGAATAGAAAATGAATCTTTTCCCGGCGCGACATCTATTTTTGCTGGTTTCGATCAAGCCGTTAAAGCGGCAGGTGGTAGCGCAGAGCTGTCTCCAGACGGTTCGTTCACACAGCGGCCAGATGCAGCAATAGTTGTCTTTGGTGAAAAGCCTTATGCTGAATTTCAGGGCGACCGCCCTAGCCTAACGCTCGATCCTGAGTTGACCGGGCCTTTTGAAACAATGCAAAAGCTGAAAGATCAGGGCATTCCTGTCATTGCCCTGATGATTACCGGGCGTCCGCTTTATGTAAATCCAGCGCTTAATATGGCTGATGCTTTTGTTGTTGCCTGGCTGCCCGGTTCGGAAGGCGGCGGCATTGCCGATGTTCTGGTCGGCGATCAAAAGGGCCAGGCGCGCCACAATTTTGTTGGTAAATTACCGGCTGCATGGCCCAAAACGCCCAATATGGATGATGGAGAGCTTTACGCATTTGGCTATGGGCTTGATTATTCATCTGCTGCATCGCCATGGACCAAATTGGCAGAGGTCGATACCGGAAATGGCGGCGACACACGCAATTGGTTCAAAGCTGGCGTTCCTGCAGCAAGCTGGTCTTTGCTAGTGGCCGGGCAAGGCACGGGCGAGCAAACCCGCATCACATCGACGCCAGTAGAGGCGCTTAACGGGCGGGTTCGCGTCACATCAACCGATTATAAAGTTCAGGAGGGCGCGCGTCGTTTCACTGTCACCGGCGGCGAATCTTCGGTTGTGCTGCGTAATTTTGAGCCGGTTGATCTGGACCGTGAGACAAATGCAGATATATTGCTTTTGGTCACTGCAAAGGTTTTTAGCGCGCCGCAAAGCGCGTCTTTGGCCGCCGGTACAGATGCGGTAAATGGCCGCACATCTATAACATTGCCAGTCACTAAGGATTATGTGCGCTATGGTCTGCCGCTAAAATGTTTGCGGTCAAAAGGCGCTGATATGAAATCGGTGACCATGCCCTTTATTTTGACCACAAAGGGTGCGGCTGACTTTGCAATAGCAGAGGTCCGCCTTGGCACGGATGCAGAGCAAATTCTGCCCTGCCCTTAATATATATCCGGCATCACTAGAAGCGATGATGGCCGGCTGCTTGCAAGAAAATATTTCACAAAGGACTTTAAGATGAACCGTTTCGCTTTACTTGCCGCCCGTATTTTGTCGGGTGTTGCTTTATCCAGCACCGCTTTGTCCGGTACGGCACTTGCTAATGCGCCAGCTGCTAATGCGCCAGCCGTGCAAGGCACAGCGCAATTCGCATCTCTGCCGGTTGGTACCTGCATCAATATGGGCAATATGTTAGAGCCTGAAACAGAGGGCGCCTGGGGCGGAAAGCGCATTGAAGACGCTGATTTTGAGCGTATCAAAAGCGCAGGTTTTCAGACAATTCGTTTGCCGGTACGATGGTATAATAAAACCAGTGAGGCAGCGCCTTACACATTGGATGATGCGTTTCTTAACCGCGTCGTCGCGGTTGTCGATATGGCATTAGCGCATGATTTGAATGTCATTTTGGACAGCCATAATTTTCTGCCACTGCATAAGGATCCTGCTGGAAACAGTCAGAAGCTGGCCGCGATATGGAACCAAATTTCTATAAAATTTGCGGATTATCCCGATGATAAATTATGGTTTGAACTGGAAAATGAACCCCATAACAAACTGACCAACAAAAATCTGATTGAAACATTTACGCCGGCTATAGCGGCTGTCCGCCTTACCAGTCCTGAGCGCCCCATTATTATTGGTGGACAAAATTGGAGCGGTGTCAATTCACTGGAAACGCTTGAGCTGCCGGATGATCCGAATATTTATCCGACCTTCCATTTTTATGATCCTTTTGCATTTACCCATCAAGGCGCTGATTGGGTTGATGACACCCCGCCTGTTGGCCGTGAATTTGGTTCAACTGCTGATAAGGTAGAGTTAAAGCGCGCAGTTGCAAAGGTCGGCGCTTATATACAACGCACGGGGCGCATTCCATTCATGGGTGAAACCGGCGCGTATGAAAAGCATATCCCACTGGATCAGCGGATTAGCTATCACCGCGCTGTAAGGCAGGCATTTGCTCCGGCAAAAGTTGGCATCTGCGTTTGGGCTTATGCCAATACTTACCCATTTTGGGATTTAGAGACACAAGATTGGAAGCCTGGTTTAAGGGCGGCGATTGGCCTTTCTGAGGCGGGTGCAACGCAAGAAGCGCAGGCTGAGGTGCAGCCTAATCTCACCAATCCAGATATTCCCGAACCATTGCGCAAATTGGATGCTATTTTGACAGGCGCTCTGGTCAATGATCCGCGGCGGCTTGATTGGGATTCCTATGGTGAGAATGCCAAAAAGTCAGTTAAAACCGGCGATAAGATTCCAGGAGCAAATGCTGCTTTAAGTTTTGACGTGAAGCGCGCGGCGGAGCCTTATTCGGCAGGCACAAATGTTCCATTGATAAGCGATATTAAAAAAGGCGACCTGATTACGGTTGGCTTTTATGCGCGTGCAATTGGTGCAGAGACAGATGATGGCAAAGGCCGCTTGTCCGTACGCTTCCAACGCAATAGCGCGCCTTATCCCGGTTTTGGGGATACAGTTATCAAGCCCACGGAAAAGTGGGGCTTCTACGAAGTGAGCGCCTTTGCAGATAGTGATCTCAGCAAAAAACTGGGCATTGTTTCAATGCAATATGGCGGTGCTGTGCAAACAATTGAAATCGGCCAAACGATTATTGTTACCGGGGATGATAAGATTTTAACGCGGTAAATATGCGTTTGGCGCAGTAATCTGTGCGATTAAAGGGGTGAGTTGAGAAATGGCAGCCGAGTTGCAGCATAGTTTGCCGGATGATTACCGGTCGGGCCGCTTTATAGGGCGCGCATTGTCTGATGAAGGACCGTGCGTCATCTTGATTGATAAGGGTGAGATTTTTGATATTACTTCTCAATGCCCAACTGTTTCAGGGGCATTAGATAAAGGCATTCCGACGGATGGCGTGTCTTTGGGCGATGTTCAGGACGGGATGCCTGATGGATTATCGTTATTGGCGCCTATTGACCTGCAATGCATCAAAGCTGCCGGAGTAACATTTGCCCTGTCCGCAATAGAGCGGGTGATTGAGGAACGTGCTGGCGGCGATCCTGAAAAAGCTAGCGCTGTGCGCGATCTTTTGGAAGAGCGCATTGGCGGCGGTATTCGGTCCGTAATCCCCGGCAGTGAAGAAGCGCAAAAACTGAAAGCGACTTTGATTGCAGAAAATATGTGGTCACAATATCTGGAAGTCGCAATAGGCCCAGATGCCGAGATATTTTCTAAATCCCCGGTTTTGAGTTCTGTCGGCCATGGAGCGAAAATTGGCATTAGATCGGATTCAGACTGGAATAATCCAGAGCCTGAAATCGTGCTCGCATGTAATAAAGATGGCGATATTCTGGGCGCAACATTGGGCAATGATGTTAATTTGCGCGATTTTGAAGGGCGCTCTGCCCTTTTGCTATCAAAGGCAAAAGATAATCGCGGATCATGCTCTATAGGGCCATTTATTCGCTTATTTGATGATAGTTTCACATTGGATGACGTACGCAGCGCTAAGGTTGATCTGAACATAAAAGGGCCGGAAGGCTATAGCCTTAGCGGCACCAATGATATGGGCCAGATTAGCCGTGACCCTTCGGAATTGGTGCGCCAATGCCTGAGTGAACATGATTATCCCGATGGCTTTGTAATGTTTTGCGGAACCCTATTTGCGCCAACTCAGGACCGCGATGAGCCGGGCAAGGGTTTTACCCACAAAATTGGCGATGTTGTAACAATCAGCTCACCGCAGCTTGGTGTTTTGGAAAATGAAGTCGTCACATCAAAAGATGCAAAACCTTGGGCTTTGGGCTTAACCGAATTTATGCGCAATTTAAACGCGCGCAACCTGATTGATAGGATATAATATGCAAGTACAAGACACTCTTGGCCATTTTATTGGCGGCGAATGGACAAAACCCGATGGTCAGGTGGAGAGTATAAATCCATCCAATACGGCCGATGTGGTAACCCGTGCACCCGATGGCGACCAAAGCGCTGTTGATAGAGCGGTTGATGCGGCAAATTCTGCTCAGCCATTATGGGCCAGCGCCTCCCCTGAAGTGCGCGCTGATCTGCTCCATAAAATTGGTGAGAAATTGTTCGAACGCTCTGCAGAATTGGGCGAATTGCTGGCCCGTGAAGAGGGCAAAACGCGCGGTGAAGGCATAGGTGAAACATTGCGTGCGGCGCGAATTTTCCGCTATTTTGCGGGCGAAGCATTGCGCCGCCATGGGCTAACATTGGAATCAACACGGCCAGGTCTGGACGCAGCAACATATCGCGAAGCGCTGGGCGTGGTTGGTCTTATTACTCCATGGAATTTCCCTATCGCTATTCCTGCATGGAAGGCGGCCCCTGCCCTTGCTTTTGGCAATACAGTGGTAATGAAACCGGCAGAAGCCACGCCGGCAATGGCCGCCGCGCTGGCGGATATTTTTGCGGAATGTGATGCGCCTAAAGGAATTTTCAATTTGGTTATGGGCCAAGGCGAAACAGGCCGAATGCTGGTTGAGCATAATGGTATTGATGCTATCAGCTTTACCGGATCACGCGGCACGGGCGCAAAGGTCGGTCAAGCGGCTATGGCCGGACATAAAAGGGTCCAGATGGAAATGGGCGGCAAAAACCCTCTCGTCATATTGGCCGATGCCGATATTGATAAAGCGGTAGCCATTGCAGCAGATGGCGGCTTTTTTCAAACTGGCCAGCGTTGCACCGCATCAAGCCGCGTCATCGTTGAAGAAGCTGTTCATGATAAATTTGTCGAGGCATTGGCTGAGCGCGCAAAAACCATCAAAGTCGGACCAGCATTAGACAGCGAAACGCAAGTGGGCCCCGCTGCCAGCGAAAGGCAGCTTGAGCAAAATCTGCGCTATGTCGGCGTTGCAAAAGATGAGGGCGGCGATGTCTTGACTGGTGGCAGCGCATTAGAGTGCGCAACGCCTGGCTATTTTATGAAACCAACGGTTATCGCAGGCACCAAACAGAATATGCGCATCAATCGGGAAGAGGTGTTCGGGCCCGTTGTCAGCACAGTCAAAGTTGCTGATTATGAAGAGGCTATTGCTGTTGCCAATGATGGCGATTTTGGCCGGTCCGCAGGCATTATATCAAATGATGCAGCGCGTATTCGCCATTTTCGTAAAAACATCCGCGCTGGAATGGTGATGGTCAACTTGCCAACCGCTGGTGTGGACTATCACGTACCTTTTGGCGGTCAACGCGGGTCAAGTTACGGATCACGTGAGCAAGGGTTTGCGGCTGTAGAATTTTATACGCAAATGAAGACGGTATATACGGGGGATTAAGTGCGATGATCGAGGGGAAGATTAACGACAGCAATAATGCTCCGCGCTATCATGATTTAAAAGATAAGCGTGTCATCATTACAGGTGGGGCAATGGGAATAGGCGCGGCGTTTGTGGAGGCCTTCGCCAAGCAAGGCGCGGCTGTAGCTTTTATAGATGTCGCCAAAAGTGACAGCAATAATCTGATTGAAAGCCTTGAAGGCGTTGCCATCAAGCCTGCATTTTTTCATTGTGATATTACCAATCAAAGCCAGTTTGAAGAGTCTTTGCATAATATGACGGACACGCTTGGTGGCTGTGACATATTGATAAATAATGCTGCAAATGATGAACGACATAGTCCTGATGATATCGGCCATAAAGAATGGGATGATAGTATGGCGGTTAACGTCAAGCATCATTTTTTTGCATCACAGGCAGTGACACCGCATATGCGCCGTGCAGGCGGTGGTAGCATTATCAATTTAGGCTCTATTAGCTGGCATATTGCGCTTAAAAACCTGGTTCTTTATCAGATGGCAAAGGCTGCTGTTGAAGGTTTAACCCGCAGTCTTGCGCGTGAATTGGGGCCAGACAATATCCGTGTAAACACTATAGTGCCCGGCAATGTGCAAACGCCGCGACAGCAAAAATGGTATAATCCAGAAGCAGAAGCGCAGCTTGTTGCCAATCAATGTTTGAGGGCGCGTATTCAGCCTGAAGATATTGCTGCAATGGCACTTTTTCTAGCATCTCAAAATGCGCGTTATTGTACGGGTCATAATTATTGGGTTGACGCAGGATGGCGCTAAAAGAAGAATTTCATCTGGTATTGGACGCAAAAGCAGAGCTGGGCGAAGGTCCGGTATGGGATAGCAGCCGCAATCTGCTTTGGTTTGTGGATATCAAAAAACAACATCTATGGCGCTTTGATCCAGCAAGCGGCGAAGGTCATTATTTTGAAGCGCCGCAGGAGATTGGCTGGGCTTTACCAACTGATAAGGCAACGCTGATGTGCGGCCTTAAGGATGGTCTATACCTGTTTGACCCCGCTACTGAGCGTTTTGCTAAATATGCTGATGTTCCTGGAGAAGCTGAGAGCAACCGCCTTAATGATGCCTGCACTGATAAATGGGGCCGGATATGGTTCGGCTCCATGGACAATGCGGAGCAAAACCCAAGCGGACGCTTCTATGTTTTTGATCGCGGCAAAATTACAGCATCTGGACCGGATAATATTGTTATCACCAATGGTCCGGCTGTAAACGCAGATAATAGCAGCATATATTTCACAGATACACTGGCGCAAAAAATATATCATGCGCCATTGGCGAGAGGCAATATAGGGCCGATCCGACCGTTTGCAGACATATTAAGCGATTTTCCGCACGCTTATCCTGATGGGCCATTTACAGACTCCCAAGGCAATGTTCTTACCGGCCTTTTTAACGGTGGTAAGATTGTAAGCTATTCGCCTTCTGGAAAACTGGATAAGACATATGACGTTCCAGCACAAAATGTAACCAAAGCCTGTTTTGGCGGCCCTGATTTACGCATTTTATACGCAACCACTGCGCGTAAAGGCATGAGCGAAGAAGCCTTGATAGCTGTTCCCGAATCAGGGGGTGTTTTTGCGCGAGCTATGGACCGGGCGGGGAATGCTAATATCCCAGTGGCCTTGTAATAAAATATTATCCTAGGATAATTTATGGAATGAATGTTGGGGCATCGCTTGGCAAAGACTAGTGTAAAAAGGACACACTTAACAACTTTGTGCAAACATATGGTAACGCTAACATGTTTTTTATTGACACATTGTCGACTTACCGGAATGTAAGGTGATAGAAGATTAAGAAATAATACCTGTAGGAGGGGCATGATGAACAATCCATTTTATTTTAAAGCTGCGTCTAAAAACGGTGGGTTAAAATCCCGTTTGATGGTTGCTAGCTGCGTTTCTGCTTTAATATTGACACCTAATGCGGCTTTTGCTCAAGACCAAGCTGCGCCGGAGCAAGAAGAAACTGAAAATCAGCAAAGCGCTGATATCGTTGTTACTGCTGAGCGCCGTGAACAGAGCCTTCAGGATATTGCAGCAACAGTTAAAGCTGTTGATGATGAAGACCTCCGCAAACTTGGGGTGAATTCATTTACCGATCTGGCAACCGTATTGCCGCAACTTAATATTGGTAACCGTGAAGGTAATATCGAGATTTTCATTCGTGGTATCGGTGACGATAATAACACGGAATTGTCAGAGCCACGTTCTGCAATCCTGCTGGATGACGTTTACATCTCTCGCCCACGCGGTCTTGGCTCCTTCTTCTTTGATATTGAGCGTGTTGAGCTTAACATCGGCCCACAAGGTACAGTGCGCGGACGCAACGCAACGGGTGGTTCGCTTAACATTGTATCTGCTCGGCCCAATTTTAATGGCGTTAGCGGCTTTGTAGATTTCGGCATTGCTGATTTTGACCAAACCGAAGTGCAGGCTGCGCTTAACATTCCGATCAGCGATACACTGGCAATTCGCGGTGCGGTCTATCATCTTGAGCATGATTCATTCGTTCAAAATGTTAACCCGCTATCAGACAATCGTGAGTCTGATGAGGTGAATGATACTGCTGGCCGTCTTTCGGTGCTTTTTGAGCCTGATGATCGTTTGAGCGTATTGATTGTTGGTGACTATCTTGACCAAGGTGGCACAGGTTCTGGCGGTATTAACTTCTTTGAATCAGTGCAGCAGGGCGGACAGGATATTTCGGATCTAAACGACATCCCCAACCCGCGTGACATTCTCAGCCGTGGTTCTCAGCCTGTGCAAGATGCCCAAATCTGGGGTGTTCGTGCAAATATCAGCTATGAATTTGACACATTTGCGGTTCAATATCTTGGTTCATTCCGTAGCGTTGACTATTTCTTCAATCGCTCTGCAGCCAATGCAAACTTCCCTGGAGCTGAAAATAACCTTTTCAGTGATCCGGAAGGTTTCACAGACAGCTTTAACCGTGTTCAGTTTGATACAAGTTCTGAGTCCATTGTTCAGGAACTTCGCATTACCGCCAATGACGATCAGCGCTTCCGCTGGAACGTTGGTGGTTTCTACTATACCGAAGACCAAACATCATTTTTCAACACCACATCCGACCCTGGCAATGTTTTTGCGGGCGTTGAATTTGCTATTCCTGAGGCACTGCGTGATAACTTTGCTTTCTACGCAGATGCTACATATGATGTGACAGAGGATTTCCGCATTACTGGCGGTATCCGCTACACCAATGAAGATCAGTCACGTACCGGTTTGGGCGCAACCTATTTGTTCCTCTTCCCCACTGAAACAGACGGTGCACCGCCAAACAACTTTAACTTTTCCTGCTGTGCCAACCACCGCTTTGGTACCGAAGGTTTGGTATTGGCAGGCCCTAACCGGACTATCTTCAACCCTGATATTGATGGAGATGGCAATGTTACAGCAACTGAGCGTATTGCAACTTTTCTTGATGGCATAACCACTTTTGGTGCGCGTGATGATATTGACGATCAGCTGCAACTTTTGCTTGATGAGGGTCCGCTTCAGACAGGCTTTGATCTAGAGGGCCGCGAAATCAGCTCAATCACAGTTCAAGATGGTCAGGTAAGTGATGAATATGTCGATTGGCGTGTTCGTGCAGAATATGACATTTCAGATGACAATCTTGTCTATTTGAGTGTGTCTACAGGTACCAACTCTGGCGGCTTTAACGATACTTTTACTGGCCCTGATGGTAACCCCGTAACACCGACTTTTGACCGTGAGCGCTTGGTTGCCTATGAAATTGGCTCTAAAAATAGTTTCTTCATTGGTAATTATCGCTCAATCGTGAACTTGTCTGCTTTCTATTATGACTATTCCGATCAGGTATTCACCACATTGGCAGCGGTCGATGGTTCGTCGGTCATGGGCTCGCAGGCTGGTCTGGTATCATTGCGTCAAAATATCGGCGATTCAGAGCTTTATGGCTTTGACATTGATTACACACAGGATTTGCCGCTGAATTTGGTTTTCAAAGCCAATGTTCAATATCTGCAAACGCAGTTTTTGAATGAAAGCAATGACCTTACGGACTCGCGCTTCAACTTTGCTGCGTCTCCTGACGAAACAGTACAATTTGATCCTGTTGGTAACCGTTTGCCAAAAGCATCTGACTGGTCAGGTTCTGTATCTTTGAGCCAGCTTATTGAAACCGGCATTGGTAAATTTGACTGGGTTGCCTCACTTGGCTTCCGCTCTAATTATTTCACCACATTTTTTAATGGTGATGGCAATGCTCCAGATGCTAGCCTGATTGGTTCAGCGGCTGTCGATGCTGTGAACAACAATTTGGGTTCAGCCACCGATATTGTTGACGGTTATGTTCGTCTTGATGTCGGTGTTGGTTTCGAACCATCTGACGGTTTCCGCATTGAAGGTTTTGTGAAAAACCTCACGGATCAGACTTATTCCCAGACTTCTTTGGTTTCTCCTGGTTTGAACTTGCGTTTCCTTAATGCTCCTCGTCAATGGGGTGCACGGGTACGTTACAGCTTCTAAATCGGATATGCAGGACGGCCTATCTCTTGCCGTCCTCATTTCTCTCAAACTCATAGGGCCGGATGATTTTCGACATTGTCGAAATATAATTATCCGGCCCTTTTTTTCGCTATAATATAGTATCTAACTCTATCGGCATGGGGGATTTATGACCGACGACCGGCAAAGTGTGAATATGGCGCTGA
>CAZAHS010000046.1:0-12213 GCA_964484855.1 uncultured Sphingomonadaceae bacterium
CATCAAAATCTTGATCTGCATATAGGCAAAATGCAGGCCGATGCACATATGTGCGCCGCCGCCAAAAGGCACCCAGGCAAATTTGTGGCGTTCGCGCACTTGCTCTGGCGTAAAGCGCATCGGGTCAAATTTCTCTGGATCGGGCCAATGCTCCTCCATCTTGTGCACCGCGCCGGCGCTAATGCCAACAGCAGCGCCAGCAGGGACTTTATAGCCCATAAATTCAAAATCTTTCACTGCGCGGCGCGGGGTGGATGGCACGGGCGGGATGAGGCGTAGCGATTCCTTAAACGCCATTTCCACTAGCTCCAGCTTGTTCAGATCGTCATAGGAAAGCTGGCCATTAGGCGCGACAGCGAGACATTCTTCGCGCAATTTTTCCTGCCATTCAGGGTTTTGCGCCAGCAGTAGCACGAGGGACGATGCCGATGATGTGATGGTGTCATGCGCTGCCATCATCAGGAAATTCATGTGATCGACAACTTCATCTTCGGTCAGCAGACTGCCATCATCATGCGCCGCGCGGCAGAATTGGCTGAACATATCCGGCCCTTGCTGCTCTCGGCGTTGGCGCACTTGCGGGGTGAAATAATCCACCAGATATTTGCGGCCAGCAACGCCGCGCCCCATTTTGGTAAAGGGCAAGGGGCGGCGCACTGCGCCCACTGATGCCTGCACCATATCCACAAAGGCGGTGTTGATCTTGTCCGCTTCCGGCCCCCATGGAATGCCCAAAAAGCTGGTCGCGGCCAGATCAAGCGTTAGCTTTTTCACCGCAGGATAGAATGCAAAATCCTTATTCGTCCAATCTTTTACCCGTGCAGATATTCCTTCGTTCAGCTTTTCGGCATAATGGCGCATCGGCCCGGGTTTAAAAGCAACGGAGAGCGCTTTGCGATCAGCGCGGTGATGGTCAAAATCTATCAGCATCAGCCCGCGCGGGAACAGCAGGTTCAGCACAGGGCCCCAGCCTTGCTCTGAAGAAAATGTTTTGTTGCGGTCAAACAGCACCAACTCATTGGCATCTGCGCCCAGCAAGGCCACTTGCTTACGGCCAAATTGCAGCGTGCGGTAAATTGGCCCATATTTGTTATACATGTGCCAGCCAAAGGCACGCGGATCGCGCAATGCGGTAAAGGTATGGCCGATAATGGGCGCGCCATAATCGCCGGGCAAATGGTCAATGCCGCCCTCTGGCATTTTTACCCAATGCGGGTTGCCGCGCTCACGAAAATCGGGATTAGGCTCTATGCGCTGAATGGGTGCCTTGGCTTTTTGTTTGGGAGCGCTGGCTGCGATACTGGCCATAAATATTTCCGTCCTGATATGCGGCGATTTGCGCCGACGATATTCACACCGAATATAATGTTCCGGCGGTTAAATTGCTATCATTCTAATCTTATAAGATAGTTACTTACAATAATGTAAGCAATAGAAAATATGAAAGCCATGTTGGAAAGCCAATATGGCAGCTATGTCTATTAAAAGGACGCTGCCATCACATTCATATACAATTCAACCTATTCGCGTTACCCATTGCTATGAAGAGAGGGCAGATAATGAACGAATTCGCATTTTTTAGGCCGCGCAATATTTTGGCGTCATTTGCAGTTGCTGTCACTTTGGGCGGCTGCGCTTATCCTGGAAATGCGGGTTATGATAATTATGCCTATTATGATGAATATTGCGATCCTAATGTGGCTGAGGATATTTATTATGAATGCGATAATCTCAATGGCTATGGCGATATAGGCTTTAACGGCGGATATTATGACGGGTTTTTCTACCCCGGCCATGGCCTGTTGCTCTATGATAATTTCGGGCGGCAATTCAGCCTAAATGAAGTGCAACTATTTTATTGGTCGCAAAGGCGTCTGGATTTCAGGCGGCGGCAATTGGCGCGCAGAGGCGGCTTTGCTGGCGTAAATGTTGGCAGACCGGGCAGAGGCGCAGGCAATCGCGGCGGCGCAGATGGTGTTCGTCAGGGTGGCAGACAGAATAGACGCCAGCGTGCGGGCAATAATGACGGCTTTGGCGCAGATGTGGTGAATGAAGCACGCCGCGCCCGCCGCGCCGAAAGACGCGAGGCCAGACAGGGCAGACAGGCCAGACAGCCTAGACAAGACGGTGAAGCGGCTGTTCCAGCCAGAACAGAAAGGCGTGCAGAACGACGGGCAGAAAGGCGTGCAGAAAGACAGGCGGAGCGACGGGCAGAACGAAGGGCCGACGGTCGTACAGAAACGCGGGAAGGAACGCGGGCAGAAAGACGGGCCGCAAGGCGCGCTGAACGGCGGCGTAATGGCCAAGAAGCAGGGCGCGTTCGTGGCCGTATCAATCGCACAGGCCGACCGCGCAATGGTGCAGGCCCAAGACCAAAAAGGCCATGGACCAGCACGGGCAATCGCCGCGTAAACCTGCCCAAGGCAGCGCCTGCGAGCAGAGCCGTTCCTAAAGCAACGCCCAAGCAAAATGCGCGGCCTGCTAAACAAAGCAAGGCACCGGCCAAAACAAGCAGCAAGCCCAAAAGCACTACGCGCAGCAGCAGCCGTCCAAATACCCAAAGCAGGTCACGCCCGGTTAGGCAACTACGGCCGCGTATCCAGCAGCCGCGCAGATCACCGCGCACCAGTTCGGGCCGTCGTCGCAACCCTATACCTTAAAACGCCCCTATAGCTTAAAATGGCTGGCCCAGAATCCAGAGGCAATGGTGCTGCGCTTTGCTGGCCAAATGATGCGCAAACGGCTAAATATATATTATGACGTCTGGCGCATCACAAAAATTGGAATGGAATGATATTCCCGCCTCTGCTGTGCAGGAGCGATTTATCACCTCATCCGGCCCTGGCGGGCAAAATGTCAACAAAGTGGCTACAGCGGTGCAGATGCGGGTCAATATTTTTGCGCTGGGGCTAACATCACCTGTCTATCACAGGTTGAAAAAGCTGGCGGCGTCCTATCTTAATATCCAGGGTGAGATTGTTATCACTGCGCGCACCCACCGCACACAGGCCGCCAACCGCCAAGCAGCACAGGCGCGGTTTCTGGAGCTGTTAAACGCAGCACATATAGCGCCTGCAAAACGCAAAAAGACCCGCATCAACCGTGTTGGCAAGGTTAAAAGATTAGCGCAAAAAAAGAGCCGTGCCGATATTAAAAAAGGGCGGGGCAGGGTGAAGCTGGATTAAGCCAAATTAAGGCCCAATTTGGCGAGAGGGATTTGCCAGTTTAGGCTTTTGCGCCTCCACTCATTTTCGTTTATCTATTCTGCTATAGCGTTAACCATAGCGCAAACCTATATGGTCTGCATGTATGATTTTCAGCCAAATGCCGACGCGCCCAAAAGCGTAATTTATGATGATCTGTTAAGCGCCGCGCGCGCTTTGGTGACAGATGAGCCTGATGCCATTGCCAATATGGCCAATATTGCCGCGCTTATGTGGCAGTTTCTGCCTGATGTGAATTGGACGGGTTTTTACCGTGTGGTTGATGGCGGCTTGGTGCTTGGCCCGTTCATGGGTAAGCCAGCCTGTATCCGCATTGCAATGGGAACAGGCGTATGCGGCGTTGCGGCGCAAAGCGGTGAAACGCAATGCGTGCCCGATGTCCATGCATTTGCGGGCCATATCGCCTGTGATGGCGAAACCCAGTCAGAATTGGTGGTGCCTATATTTACAGGCACAGGTGATGCGCGGCGCGTAATGGGCGTTATTGATCTGGATAGCCCCGTGCCTGCGCGATTTGATGCGCAGGACGCGGCAGCGATTGGCGCATTGGCGCAGATTTTGGAAGAGGCATTGACCTAGGCTGCTGTCTCTAGGGCTGACCCTAATATCAAATGGGTAACCAGTTTTGCGATATTTGCCCCAATATAGGACAAGCCGCCGCATCGCGCGGGTTTGCGGCTGAATTTACAGTTCGCGCATGGCCTGCGCCGCCAATAAATGGTAACAGTTTCTCAATCAAGATTGTTTGGCTTTGATTAAAACAAAAATTTATCAGGCCGTTAAATGGAGCTGTTAACTATGAAGAACCGCCTATATTCTAACATTGCATTGCTTACTGCTATTAGTGCTTGCGCAATTTCAGGTCCGGCTGCTGCCCGCTCGGTTACCGCCGACTCGCCAATTGCGGCATCTTTTCTGGCGGATGTAAATGCCGGGGCCATATTGGCAGATAGCAATGCGCAGCAAAGCCGCGATGTTCGTTTGCCGTCGCGTGGTTCTACCGGCGTTGATTTCGGTGCTCCATCGCCGCAATTGCCATCAACCGGTTTCCCAACACAGCAATTGCCGCAGCCATTGCCGCCACAAGTGCCCAACGCACAATTCCCGTCCCAGCAAATTCCTACCCAGCAATTGCCTGATGCCAGCCTGCCCAATGGCGGCTTCCCGCAGGATGATATTAACGGAGCCAATTTCCGTAATCAGAATGTTAATGACGGTAATTTGTTCGAACGCTGCCGCCGAGACAATGGCTTGGGCGGCGCGTTAATTGGCGGCGCAATTGGCGGACTGGCCGGCAATCGTATCGCGGGCCGCGGTAACCGCACAGAAGGCACATTAATTGGCGCCGGTGTTGGCGCAGTTGCAGGTGCGTTAATTGATAAGGCAGAGCGCGATCCATGCGATCAATTCCGCCAGCCACAGCAACAGTCTTTTGCTGATTATCAAAGCTATTATGCGGCATATAATCAGTGGCTAAACAATTATTATGCTGCTTATTACCAGCAATATAACGCCTATGCACAGGCAGTCGCCAACGCACAGGCCGGTGCAACCACCACGGTTACAGTAACCGGCGGATGCGGTTGTCATCAGCCGGAATATGTAACGGAAGAGGTTATAGTCCGTCAGCCGGTAAAGCGCATAAAGCGTGCGGCACCGACCAAGAATAAGCGCCTGCGTCGCAGCAAATTACGCCCTGCAAAGCGCTAAATATTATATAATATAAGGGGCGGGGCGAAGCAGGCCCTGCCGCCAATTTTAAGAATATAAATCAGCCCTGTTGCCCATATTGGCAGCAGGGCATTTTTTTGAATGCCGTGCCATATAGTCCCTATGTTTAAGGCCCCCTTTTAGGCACCCTTTTAAGCCAAGCCTTTGCGGCGAGGGGAGCCTTTAATGCTGGGCATAAAAGGAGGTGCGATAATTGGCCAATGGCTTGATAATGAGCAAGCGCCAACAATTTGGAGCCGATAATCAGAAAATAGCAGCGGGGCTTTTATCCAGCAATGGATTGGCGTAGCTTTTCCTGCATTTCCAATACTGGCGATGGCATATCATCCTCCGCACCCGCTAGCATATCATCACGCACAATATCGCTGACCATCATCTGGCGTGCTTCCAGCCGTTTCAGCCGGGCAAATAGCTCCTGACTGGCATGAACCAGATAGCGGCTTTGCGGATCAAGTGTAATAATCACATCGGCATCGCTATTATTAGCGCTGCCCAATATGCGGCTATGGTTGCGTAGCTGAACCTCTGTCAGTTCACCGGCAAAATAGGCTTTTCGGTTTAACAGCCATGCAATGGCATGCATCAATCTTGTGGTCACTTTTAAGGATTCGCAGGATAGCTCCACTTTGCGAATAGGCGCCAGAAACGTCTCTGCAATAGCGTCAATATTGCTGTTAGAGAAATGTTCGCGCGCTTCCTCGGCCAGCAACATAGCCTCTATATAGAGAGCATCAATAAGGTCGGGAGTGATATCCCGTGCAGGGCCGATTAATGATGTGGAAGACATGTGAAGATACTAGACAATATCTTTCAGTAAAGCAGCCGTTATTTGTCCACAAAATGGGGGAGGACGGGCGGTGTTTCAAATTGAAACGCGTTAAACTGTAGTCAAGATGTAATGGAGGGGGCGTTGCAATATATTGTTCAGGCAATAATATCGGGGATGAGCAAATCCTGCACAGCGCCAATATGGTCTTTAAGACGCAATTTACGCTTTTTCATACGCGCAAGTTGCAATTGATCGTGCGCTCCAGACTGGGTCAGAGCATCAATCGCGACATCCAGATCATGATGTTCCAAGCGCAATTGAGCCAATTTCTGTTGAAGAGCGCGTTCATCCATGATGCTTCATATCGCGCAGAACGGCGAAGCGCCATTGTAATTTTCGGTAGCGCGTTATCTGCGCCAGATGGAATGTGCAGACATGGCGCATAATTTGTGATTTACTTAAATTCCCTGAAAGACGAGTCTAAGGAGACCCAAATGGAAGTTCAACATTTGCAATCGCTTCAGCAAAAACATGCTGCTTTGGATAAGAAAATCCACGAAGAACAGCAGCGACCAGCCCCCGATAATTCGCGAATATCCAGTTTGAAAAAACAGAAATTGCGGTTGAAAGAAGAAATCACGCATTAGCCGGATATAATATCGCTGTTTTGGCGGGTGTTTATTGCTTTATAAAAACCTGCCAAACCAGTTGGCCAACGCCGCATATTCGCCAGACCGATTATCAAGACGGATAGAGCCAGACCTCATATCAGGCGCCGCATAATATGTGGCTTATCGCCTTATCTGCCGCGAGCAAGCATATAAGACTGCTCTATTGTGAAAATATGCTGGTCTGATAGTCTGCGCATATGAACTCAGCAACAACAGCTTCTCGAAAAATCCTTACTGAATTGCATGAGCTAATGGCATCGCGCGCCAATGCGCAGGCCAAACTCAACCAGATGGTGGAGATTATTGGCGCAGCGCTGAACAGTGAAGTGTGCTCGCTATATTTACTGCGTGAACAGGCTTTGGAGCTGTTCGCGACGCGCGGGCTGAACCAAAGCGCTGTGCATGTTACCAAATTGGCATTGGGTGAGGGACTGACCGGCCATATCGCGCAAAAGGTGGAAACACTCAACCTTGCAGAGGCGACGGCGCACCCCGATTTCCAATATCGCCCAGAAACCGGAGAGGAGCGTTTTCACAGCTTTGCCGGTGTGCCGATTATCCGGCGTGAACGCGCAGTGGGTGTAATCTGTGTGCAGCATGTAGAGCCCAGACGCTATGATGATGTCGAGATAGAGGCGCTGCAAACCGTGGCTATGGTGATTAGTGAACTGATTAGTAATGCCGATCTGATTGACCAGGAAGCGGTGGCGGATATGTCATTCTCTTCAACAGAGCCAGCGCGGATCAATGGCTTTACGCTGGTCAAAGGCCTGGCCATGGGCCGCGCTGTTTTTCACCAGCCGCGTATCACCATCGAGCATGTCGTTGCCGATGATATAGAGGTAGAGCGCCAGCGCGTATATTCCGCCTTTGCAAAGATGCGCGAACAGATTGATGATATGGCCAATCAGGCGGAATTTGGCGTTGATGATGAGCATCAGGAAATCCTGAAAACCTATAAGATGTTCGCTTATGATGAAGGCTGGTCGCGGCGCATTAATTCGGCAATTGATAGCGGCTTGACCGCAGAGGCCGCGATTGAGCGCGTGCAGCAACGCACCCGCATGCGGATGCGCGAAATTGATGACCCGCTACTGGCCGAACGCATGCATGATCTGGAGGATCTGGCCAATCGCTTGCTGCGTATCGTGTCGGGGCAATTGGGCACAGCAGCGCAGCTTGGCCTGCGCACCGATGCCATTTTGATTGCGCGCAATCTGGGTCCGGCGGAACTGCTGGAATATGACCGGCGGCGACTAAAAGGCGTTATATTGGAAGAAGGCTCACTGACCGCGCATGTAACCATTGTGGCGCGCGCCATGGGTATTCCTGTTCTGGGCCGCGTTAGCTCTGTTCGCCATATGGTGAGAGAGGGCGATGAAATAGTATTGGATAGCGATGAACGCATTGTCCATGTGCGGCCAACAGAAGCAACATTATCAGCTTTTGAGAGCAAACTGAACCAGCGCAAAAAGCGCCAGGCCAGCTTTGCCGCCTTGCGCGATGAACCTGCAATCACCAAAGATGGCGTGCCCATCTGCTTGATGGTCAATGCCGGTCTGCGCGATGAGGTTTCCGCAGTAAATCATAGCGGCGCAGAAGGAATTGGCCTGTTCCGCACGGAATTTCAGTTTCTGGTGTCTGCCACATTACCGCGGCGTGAGCGGCAGATGCGGCTCTATCGTGATGTGCTGGATGCGGCTGGTGATAAGCCGGTTATTTTCCGCACTGTTGATATTGGCGGTGACAAATCACTGCCCTATTTGCGCAAAGATACAGAACAGGAAGAAAACCCCGCAATGGGTTGGCGCGCGCTGCGTGTTGCGCTGGACCGTGATGGGCTGATGAAGGTGCAAGCGCGCGCTTTGCTGGAGGCGGCGGCGGGGCGAACATTAAATGTCATGTTCCCGATGGTTGCCGAACCATGGGAGTTCGATCAGGCAAAGGCATTGTTTGAAAAACAAGCAAAATTTCTTTCAGAGCATAAAAAAATGTTGCCGAAAGAAATACGCTATGGCGCTATGCTCGAAGTGCCGGCCTTGGCAGAGACACTGGATATATTGGTGCCCAAAATATCCTTTCTCTCCATTGGCACCAATGATCTGACGCAATTTTTGTTAGCCGCAGACCGCGCCCACCCCAAATTGGCAGAGCGCTATGACTGGCTCAGCCCTTCCATATTGCGCTTTTTAAACCGGATTATTCGCACTGTAGATGGCAGCGGTATTGATCTGACTGTATGCGGAGAGATGGGGGGGCGCAGATTGTCCGCTCTGGCCCTTATCGGGCTGGGCATAAACCGTTTGTCGATTACGCCAGCAGCGCTTGGTCCAGTAAAGGCGATGATCCGTTCGGTTAATCTGGAGGATGCAAAGCAAAAACTTGCGTCTTTAATAAATTTGCCGCCAGAAAATTTGCGCGATGAATTGCATAAATGGGCGCGCGAAAATGATGTTGAGATCGATTAGGCCGTAGAATCTTCGCGCGCATGCCGGAAGTTATTGGAAATTTGGTAAATTCTTTTGAAAACCAAGATACAACCGTTGACGTCATTGCTTTGATAATTCAGATATAACAAAATAAATTCGCGTAAGGGATCGCAAATGGCAAACGAAGAACCGGTAAATGAGGAGCTGATGCTTCTAACCGTCGGCGAGCGTTTGGTTGAAGCGCGTAAGGAGAAAAAACTTACTCTGGAAGATGTTTCCAAATCCACCCGTATCTCTCTGCGCCATTTGCAATCGTTAGAAAATAACGATTTCGCTCAGTTACCTGCGCGCACCTATACAATAGGCTTTGCGCGCGCTTATTCCAAAGTCGTTGGGCTGCCCGAAAGCGAATGGCTGCCGTCACTTCGTGAAGAGCTGGATTCTGATTATAATAAGCGTCAGACCTTTGAATTGCCGGACAGCAATATAGAAGAAAGCGGCAAAGTACCGAGTGCCAAAACCGCATGGATTATTGCCGGTATTGGTATTGCTGTTGTGGCGCTCGCATATATCGCCTGGCGCAGCATAGGCGGCTTTGCTGCCAGCCCTGATATTGCCAGCGCGGTAAATGACGCCGATGAAGCTGCGCAGGAAGCAGATGCGCAAACTGGCGAGGGGGAAGCGCAAAGCGCATCCGCTGGAGCGAGCGGTACGGATGCCCCTATTGGCCCCGATTCTCCAGTGGTGTTCACGGCAACCGAAGACCGTATCTGGGTCAAATTTTATGATGCGAATGGCGATCAGCTAATGCAGACTGAAATGAAATTGGGTGAGACTTATACTGTGCCTGCTGATGCCGATGGGCCGCAACTTGCCACTGCGCGTCCAGATGCTTTGTCCATTACAGTGAATGGAGAGGTTATTCCGGTGCTGGGCACGGCAGAGCGCGTTATCCGGGATGTTCCGGTTGATGCGGTGTCGCTGGCAAATCGCAAAGAAGCCGCGCAATAATATCTGCCTTGGCTTCCCTTCAAATGGGATGCGTAAAAAATCGGTTATATATTCAGACTTTCTGTTCTATATCTGCTTGAATAACACTGGTTTTGCAGGCTGTGTTCAGCGCTTGATAATGTAATTATGGGCGTGGGGCCAAATAGCCGCCGCGAATATGAAAAGGTCCAGATATGAAGTTGTTTTCAGGATTTAGCCGCCAGATAAACGCTGGTCTGGCCATCATTATTTTGCTGGGCGGCGGCGCTGCTGCTGCACCTGCTCTAGCCCAGAGTGATAATTTGGAACGGCGCGTCGACAGGTTGGAATCCGAAGTGCGCGCGGTACAACGCAAAGTATTTCCCGGCGGATCGCAAAGGTTTTTTGAACCTGAAATTCAGGCGGAAACCCCTGCACAGCAAAATAGCACATCCAATGCATCGCCAATATTGGCCGATCTTTTGGCGCGGGTTGATGCGCTGGAGGCGCAATTGGCCGGGCTAACATCGCGCTCAGAAGAAAACACATTTCGCATGGGGCAGATAGAAAAACGTTTGCAGCTTATTGAAGCGGCTGAAAAAACACGGGCAGATGCCGGTGCGGCCCCTGCCTCCGCCGCATCTTCACCCGCGGCCAATGCCGCGCAACCTTCGGCAGCAACAGGTGCAGCGCCAGAACCAAGTGCGGCGCGTATCGCTGCGGTGTCTGCTATTATTAAGCCAGAAACGGGCGATGCTGGTGAAGATAATTATGTTTATGGCTTCCGCCTTTGGGATGCCGGTTTCTACCCTGAGGCGCAGCAGCAATTGCAGCTTACCGTCGATCAATATAGCAGCCATAGCCGTATCAGCCACGCCCGCAATTTGCTGGGCCGTGCTTTGCTGGACGATGGCAAGCCCAAAAGTGCTGCGAAAATATTGCTGGAAAATTACCAGAAAAACCCGCGTGGTGCGCGCGCGCCTGATAGTCTTTATTTTCTGGGTGCGGCATTAATTGCGGCCAAGGATAATGAAAAGGCATGTGCGGCATTTGCAGAGCTGGCTGATGCTTATCCTGATAGCGCATCGGGCCGTTTGTCGCGCCGTTTACAGTCGGGCCGTGAACAAGCAGGCTGTAATTAAATTTGCCGCAACGCACAGATAACCCAACAGACAATATAGCCATTAATGGCCTGTTTCTTGATGAGACAGCGCGCCTAACCCATCATCCCAATGGCTCAATTGCCGGACGTTTTGCCATTGCTGTTTCGGGCGGGCCAGACAGTATGGCTTTGCTGATGCTGGCGCATAATTTGGCCGCGCAGCATGACGGCGTTGATATTATCGCAGCGACGGTTGACCATCAATTGCGTGAAGAGAGCCGCAAAGAAGCGCAGATGGTTGCCGCTTTTTGCAAACAGCATGACATTGACCATGATATTTTACACCCCAGTGCGCCAATTACAGGCAATATACAATCCAGCGCGCGCAATGTGCGCTATGCATTATTACAGCAATGGGCGGCCAAAAAACATGCACATTGGCTCATGACAGCGCATCATGCCGATGACCAGCTAGAGACGGTTTTAATGCGGCTTAATCGTGGCAGCGGCGTTGCCGGTATGGCTGCTATCCGCGCATATCATGATGGCGGATTTGGTAATGGCAGGGCCGATAATAGCGTGGCCGATAATAGCGGGGATGATAATAGCGGGGATGATGGCATCCCTATCATCCGGCCCTTATTGGCCATCTCTAAGCAGCAATTATTGGACTATGTCGCAGCGCATGACATTCCTTATGTGCGCGACCCCAGCAATGATAATCGCGATTTTGACCGCGTAAAAATCCGGCAAGCATTGGCGGAATGTGATTGGCTAGACCCCGTTGCGGCAAATCGCACGGCGCAGGCGTTGGATCAGGCCAATTTGGCGCTGGTTTGGGCCGGTGACTATTTTGCCAAAAGCCATTTGCGATATCATAAAGAGCGTGCAGAAATATCACCGCAGGATTTGCCGCAGGATATTCTTATCCGGCTGGTGTTTCTGGCCTTGCAGCATATCCGCCCAAATTATGTTGCACGTGGCAGCGCGCTTGAACGTGTTGTGGCCCAGTTACAGGCTGGCCAGACCACAACGCAGGGGGACATATTGTGCAAGGCAGATGGCGACATTTGGCATTTCACACTGGCCCCGCCCAGAACTTCAGACCGGGCCTCAGACAGGGCTTCAGGCAGTCAATAATAATGGCAAAGATAATAAATTCATGGTGCGATGTGCTGTTAACCTTCTGGCATGGTCGCATTGCCTATATTGTACTTTGGCAGAATCGGCTTATCTATTAAGAAGAATCGCATGATGAAAAGAGATTTGACGCTATGAACGAAGATAAAGAACCAGAAAATCCCAACCCATGGGCAAA
>CAZAHS010000047.1:0-11968 GCA_964484855.1 uncultured Sphingomonadaceae bacterium
CATCACCACAATGCAGATGGATATTAAGAATGCCGGTATTACCGAGGAAATCTTTAAAGCTGCATTGGGTCAAGCCTCTGAAGGGCGCGCGCACATATTGGGCGAAATGCAAAAAGCATTGGGCGGTTCACGCACAGAGCTTTCCAGCCACGCACCGCGCATTGAAACCATGCAGATCGACAAGTCGAAGATCCGCGATATTATCGGCACTGGCGGCAAAGTCATCCGTGAAATCGTTGCGGAAACAGGCGCGAAAGTCGATATTGATGATGAAGGCATGATTAAAATCTCGTCTTCCGATGGTGCGCAGATTGAAGCGGCCAAAGCATGGATTGCCGGCATTGTAGAAGAAGCCGAAGTGGGCAAGGTCTATAATGGTAAGGTCGTCAATCTGGTCGATTTCGGCGCATTTGTGAACTTCATGGGCGGCAAGGACGGTTTGGTCCACGTTTCTGAAATCAAAAATGAACGCGTTGAAAAAGTTGCCGATGAACTGTCCGAAGGTCAGGAAGTCAAAGTCAAGGTTCTGGAAATTGACCAGCGCGGCAAGGTTCGCCTGTCCATGCGGGTTGTCGATCAGGAAACTGGCGAGGAACTGGAAGACACACGCCCTCCGCGCGAAAATAAGCGTGGCGGCGGCAATGACCGTGGTGGCCGTGGTCGCGGACCACGCCGTGACGGTGATGGCGCCAAAGAGGGTGGACGCGAAGGTGGACGGGGCCGCGGACGTGGCCGTGGTCGCGGCGCGGACAGCGATAATGCTGGTGAAGATAAAGGCGGCGATGCGCCATTGCCTGATTTTATCACCGGTGATGATGATTAATTTCACGCAAAACCGATAAACATTAAAAGGGTTGCCATGAAAGTGGCGACCCTTTTTTGTGTCGAGGCTCAGAACCTAGGGCCGGCTCAACCCAAAACTTTGCGGATGCCTTTACATTCTATATGCTAAGGCCTCACTCTAGGACTTAATCTTGACCTCATCCTTAGGGATTGTTCCGCAAATCCAACGGCTATTCACTTGCGGTTTATCCGCAATTCTGTAAACGTCTGATCACAATTAACGGGCTGAATATAGATTATATATTCGTTACGCCTATGACTGCCTTAACGGGCAAGGGGTATATGATGGTGCGCAAATTTGCTTCACTCACTGCAATTTCAACGGGCGCGCTTCTGCTGAGTGGTTGCGGCATAATCGGCGGCAGTGCTAGCGGTGACGTTGATACCAGCTATGTCGCCCGCGATGTCAGCACGCTTTACATGACGGCCAAGCGCCGCCTTGATGGCAATCAATATGAACTTTCTGCCGCTCTTTTTGATGAAGTGGAGCGTCAGCACCCTTATTCACCATGGGCGCGCCGGGCCAAATTGATGAGCGCTTACAGCTATTATCTGGCGCGTGACTATAACAAAGCCGTGCAATCATCACGCAGTTTCCTGTCTATCCACCCGGGTAATAAAGACGCGCCCTATGCCTATTATTTGATAGCGCTTAGCTATTATGAGCAGATTAGCGATGTTACCCGTGACCAGAAAATTACAGAACAGGCTTTGGGTTCTTTGGGAGAGGTTATGCGCCGCTATCCAGAAAGCCGTTATGCCGCTGATGCGCGGTTGAAGGTTGATCTGGTCAACGATCACTTGGCAGGTAAAGAAATGGAAATTGGCCGTTTTTACCAACGCGATTCCAAATGGTTGGCGGCAACGCTTCGTTTTCAGACGGTCGTTGATAAATATCAGACCACCAGCCACGCACCTGAAGCACTATACCGGCTGACGGAAAGCTATTTGTCACTCGGTATTCCCGATGAGGCAAAGCGCGCTTCGGCAGTTTTGGGGGCCAATTATCCTGGTTCAAAATGGTATGAACGTGCTTATAAGCTGATGGAAAAACATGGCGGCGTTTGATCGGCGGGGCTGATTTTTCTTGCCCTTTTGGCCAATATTACCGGCCTATTGTGGATAGCTATATAATTCTTTCTTAGCATTTGTGCATCTTCGCGCTATTGGGTGAACATGCTGGCAACACTTTCCATTCGCGATTTGGTTATTATCGAGGCGCTTGACCTAGAATTTGCGTCTGGGCTTGGCGTTTTGACGGGGGAAACCGGCGCGGGCAAATCTATCTTGCTTGATGCATTGGGGCTGGTGCTGGGCGCGCGGGCTGATAGCGGTTTGGTGCGTGCTGGATGTGATAAAGCGCGTGTTACCGCTGGTTTTACGGTGCGGCTGGATAAGGGGCCGCTGGCTGATCTGCTGGACGATAATGATATTGAGGTAGAGGCTGGTGAGCCACTGATTATCCGGCGGCAGGTTAAAGCCGATGGCGGCAGCCGCGCCCATGTGAATGACCAACCCGTATCTGCCGCATTGCTGCGCGAATTGGCGCCCTATTTGGTGGAAATTCATGGCCAGCATGATGATCGCGGCCTTATCAATCCAAAAGGGCATTTGGCTTTGCTGGATAGCTTTGCGCGTGCCGATTATGGTGATGTCGCGCAATATTATAAAGCATGGCGCAGCGCCGAAACCTTATTGGCCGCAGCGTTAGCAGAAGCTGAAAATGCCGAGAAAGACCGTGAATGGCTGGAACATAGCCTGACCGAATTGCGCAAATTCGGTCCTGTTGCGGGCGAGGAGGAAGCGCTGGCACTGGAACGTGCGGATATGCAAAAGGGTGAGCGACTATCTGAAAGTCTGAGCGAGGTGACGGACATGCTGGATGGATCCAATAACCCGCTGGCAAAGCTGCGCAGCCTGACCCGAAAGCTGGACCGCATTGCGCCGGAGCACCCGCTATTGGCCGATGCGCTGTCTTCTCTTGACCGCGCGATCATTGAGGCTGGTGAGGGTGAGGACAAATTGTTCGAGGCCGCGCAGGCACTGAATTTTGACCCGCAGCGTTTGGAAGAATCCGAAACGCGGCTCTTTGCCATTCGCGCATTGGCCCGCAAACATGATGTTCAGCCCGATGATCTGGCCGGATTGCTGGAGCGGTTAGAGGCGCGTTGGGAGGCGCTAGAAAGCGGCGGCGGCAATGTGGCAGCGCTCACCAAAAAGCGAGATGCGGCAAAGGCGGATTATGTGGCGGCTGCTGATGCATTGCATGCGCAGCGGGTGAAAGCAGGAACGCAGCTTGATAAGGCGGTGGCGGCGGAACTGGTGCCACTGAAACTGGATGCCGCGCGTTTTCAATCGGCGGTCACACGCTTGCCGGAAGAACGCTGGGGCGCAAAGGGCAATAGCGCCGCCGAATTTTTAATCTCCACCAATCCGGGCAGTGATTTTGCGCCGCTGATGAAAATTGCATCGGGCGGCGAGTTATCGCGCTTCATACTCTCGCTCAAAGTCGCTTTGGCAGAACAGGGCGGCGCAGCGACGATTATTTTTGACGAGATTGACCGGGGAGTGGGCGGGGCCGTGGCCTCTGCCATTGGTGAGCGTCTTTCGCGCCTTTCAAAAGCCACGCAATTGCTGGCCGTAACGCACAGCCCGCAAGTGGCGGCCAAGGGTGACCATCATCTGTATATTAGCAAATCCTCTGACGGCACCGTGGCGCGCACCAATGTTGTGCTGCTAGATAAAGCCGCGCGGCAAGAAGAAATTGCGCGCATGCTTTCCGGCGCAGAGGTCACTAAAGAAGCAAGGGCGCAGGCGGATAGATTATTGGAGGGTGTGTGATGAAACTAGAAGACGTTATTGCATTGGGTGTTACCCCTAAAGTACATAGTAAATTTGAGCATCTAAAGTCTTCTTCTATAAGCATCGATGACAATGAAGATACGAATATAGAAATTGATAAAGAATTATTAACAGTTTCAGGTATTCCTTTAGTAATTGAATACAAAAATTCAAAAAACCAAATTTCACAGAGGCTTATATCTTGTAAGAAACTTAGCATTAAAGGCGAAAAGAAATATCTGCACGCTTTTTGTCACCAATGTTATGGGCCACGCACTTTCCGGACTGACCGAGTTATAGATATATTTGACCCTGAGTCTGGTGAGTCGTTGAGTCCGGTTGAAGCTTATTTCACTCAATTTGTAGCCGATGAAACTTCTAAACGTCCCTTCAATTGGGGACTTTCTGTACGAGATTATGCTAATTTAGTAGCGTTTCTAAATGCTCTTATATTTGTCGCTCGTTGCGATAAAGAATATCATCCTTTTGAGCGGGAAACTCTTGAAAGTGCCATTGTTGGATATTGGATTAGGGAAGAATTAAAAGGCGATCCAGAAACAGATATAATTATAAAATATGCTGATAAACTTGCGCCGGATGGTGAAACATTCTGGCTTGCCTTACATGGAATTCGAGAGCGCACTTATCTTACAAGTCACTTCAAAAAATGTGCAGGTGATATTATCGCAGCTGATGGTGTTGTGAACCAAAGAGAACACTATTGGGCAGTAGAAATTGAACAGTTCCTGCGCGTATGAATGTTGTAAATATCTCAGAAGCCGATGCCGCCAATGAGCTGATGCGGCTGGCCAAACAAATTGCGCATCATAATAAGCGTTATCATGCTGAGGATGCGCCAGAGATTTCTGATGCTGAATATGATGCGCTGGTGCAGCGTAACAATGCGTTGGAGGTGGCATTTCCTCATCTGGTACGCCCTGATAGCCCCAATAATCAGGTGGGCGCGGCGGTGGCGGCATCGCCTTTGCAAAAGGTCACGCATGAGCAGCGGATGATGAGCCTGGATAATGGCTTTTCCGATGAAGATATTGCCGAATGGCTGGCGCGGGTGCGGCGCTATTTGAATTTAGATGAAGACGCGCCGGTTGCGGTGACGGCGGAAGATAAGATTGACGGCCTGTCCTGTTCGCTGCGTTATGAGAAGGGCGAGTTGGTGTTGGCGGCAACGCGCGGCGATGGGCAGGTGGGCGAAGATGTGACCGCCAATGTGCGCATGATTGATGATATCCCGCAAAGATTAAAAGGCGATGCGCCCGATATTTTTGAGATACGCGGCGAGGTCTATATGGCCAAAGAGGATTTTGCAGCGCTGAATAAACGTCAGGAAGCAGCGGGTGAGAAGCTATTTGCCAATCCGCGCAATGCGGCGGCGGGGTCTTTGCGGCAAAAAGACCCTAAGGTTACGGCAGCGCGGCCCTTGCGCTTTTGGGCGCATGGCTGGGGCGTGTATTCAGCGCTCCCTGCCGATACCGCTCACGGGGTGATGCAGGCGATTAAAAGCTGGGGTGTGCCAGTTTCGCCCTTGGTTGCGCGGTTTGAAACTCTGGATGACGTGCTGACGCATTACCGCGATATTGAGCGGCAACGCGCGGAATTGCCTTATGATATTGACGGCGTGGTCTATAAGGTCGACCGGCTGGATTGGCAGGCGCGGCTGGGTTTTGTCACCAAATTTCCGCGCTGGGCTTTGGCGCATAAATTCCCTGCGGAACAGGCGCAAACCACATTAGAGGCGATTGATATACAGGTGGGCCGTACGGGCAAATTAACGCCGGTGGGCCGCTTAACGCCGGTTACCGTTGGCGGCGTGGTGGTCAGTAACGTGACGCTGCATAACCGCGATGAGATTGCGCGGCTGGGCGCTCGCCCCGGCGACCGTGTGGTGATACAGCGCGCGGGCGATGTCATCCCGCAAGTGGTGAAGAATTTAACGCGCGATGAAGAGCGTGCACCCTATAATTTTCCAGATACTTGCCCCAAATGCCAGTCCGAAGCGCGGGCAGAGGAGGGCGAGGTTGATGTGCGCTGCACCGCAGGGCTAATCTGCCCGGCACAGCTTTATCAGCGCATGGTGCATTTTGTCTCACGCGGGGCGATGGATATTGACGGGCTGGGCGAGAAAAGCGTGGCGGAATTTATTGGCTATGGCTGGCTGAAAACCCCTGCCGATATTTTCCGGCTGAGAGCGCATCGCAATGAATTGCTGGGCAAAGATGGCTGGCAGGAAAAATCTGTTGAGGGCCTTTTGGCGGCGATAGAGGCTAAGCGCGGCTTTGATCCTGCGCGGCTGCTTTTCGGGCTGGGCATCCGCCATATCGGCATCACCACATCGCGCGATCTGGTGCGCAATTATGGCACGTTGGAGGCTATTGCTGATATCGGAAAAAGGCTGGCAGAAGGCGATGAGACCGCGATTGCAGATGTGACCAGCATTGATGGCGTTGGCCCGACAGTGGCGCAGGCTTTGGGTGATTTTTTTCATGAAGCGCATAATCAGCAAGCATGGGAAGACCTTTTGGATGAAGCGAAGCCAGCGGAGTTCCTCGATGATCGCCAGCAAACCGAATGGAGCGGTAAGACCATCGTTTTCACCGGCAAGCTAGAGACGATGAGCCGCGATGAGGCCAAGGCACAGGCCGAGCGTCTTGGCGCTAAAGCGGCGGGCAGTGTCTCAGCAAAAACCGATTTGCTGGTTGCGGGGCCGGGTGCTGGGTCTAAACTTAAAAAAGCGCAAGACCTTGGCATTCAAACCACGGATGAAGCAGGCTGGGCCGATATTGTTGCCGCTGCCAGCGCGGATTAACTTTTCGCAGGCTCTGCTCTTGATGCTGCCTCTTCTGCTGCCGTCATGCCGCCCTTATCATTTTCGCTAAATAATGGCCAAGCCAGTTGCTGGCCCAATGTGGCGGGCGCCAGATTTTCTACACCATAGTTTTTTGGGTATTTGCGGCTGATCTTTGCGGTGCCGAAAATGACATCCCATAGGAAAAGCATATTGCCAAAATTGCCTTTATAATTGGTGGTGCCATCATCGCCGTGTCGGCCATGATGCGCGTGGTGCGTTGATGGTGTGGAGATGGTGCGTTCCACCACCCACATGACGGGGGACAGCCATTTGATATTATAAAGCGGCTTATCCCATGGTACATCGCTATGTGCGCCGGTAATAATCGCCAATTTGATAACAATAAACACGGCATAGACCCAGCCTAGGCCTAGGTAAATCAGCACCGATGAAAACCAGATGCCCGGCATCATTGCATAATAAAACAGATTGTTGCGGTAAACCAGACGCACGCTCATATATTTCGCATTATGGTGGGCGCGGTGCAGGTTATAAAGCCATGGCACGCTGTGTGATGCGCGGTGCCAGAAATATTGTGTAAGATCGTCAAAAATGATGAACAGAGCAAAGCCAGCCAAAAAGGGCAGACCGATCAGACTATCCTGCAATTGCGGGGCGAAGCTGCCCATCAAAAATTGTACGGAGAGGATAATCAGCGGCTGGGTGATGAAAAATAGCGCAAATACACTGACCAATTCGACAATGCCATCATCTCGTGTTTGCTCGTTTTTGCGCAAGAAACCGCCACGCACGGCCTCTAAAACCGCATATCCGGCCAATATCATCAATATCAGGATAATCTCTGGTCGCATCCTATCACTCCCTTATCTGCCCGCATTCTTATGATGCTTGTTTGCATTATGATTAGCTGATAATCCTGTCATCAAATGCAAAGGTCTTATCATTTACCGGAAAATTCTTCCAATACAGCGCCCCTGAACACACAAATTACGCCGCTGCAATTTGGAGTGGCTGGTTTTGTTGAGGCACTGCCAGAGGATTTGCGCACGCGCTTACTGTCAAAGGCGCGGCGCATAGATTTTGCCAAAGATACGATGATCCAATCGCAGGGCGCGGCTGGTCATGAATTTTGGTATATCCGGTCGGGCAATGTGCATATTGGCCGCCATAGCCGCGATGGCAAATTCCACATTTTCGGCGCGCTCAGGGCAGGGCAGAGCTTTGGCGAACAGGCTTTTCTGGGAGAGTTTCCTAGATTGGTCGATGCAGTGGCGGCAAGTGATTGCACATTGCTGCGCATTGGGGAAGGGGAGCTGGCCAAATTGCTGGCCGAGGATGGCAGCACTGCGCGCTTATTATTAAAAGCCATGGCGCAAATTGTGCAGACCGTATTTGATACATTGGAAACCAGCCGGACTGAGACGACAGTGATGCGCACGGCGCGGGCTTTATTGGCACAATGTAGCAGTAAATCAGGTTCGCAATCGCTGGCGCTAACGCAGCAATCGCTGGCCGATATTATAGGTGTTTCGCGCGTGTCTATGGGTAAGGCGTTAAAGACGCTGACGCATTTGGATCTGATTATATCCGGTTATGGCAGCATAGAGGTTAAAGATATCGCGGCCTTATATAAATGGTTATCCGCCTGATTTGGCTTTGTTTTGCGGGAACCAGCGCATTACGCCGCCAGCCATGGGTGTCCAAATTCCAGTGGTTACACCAATTTCGCTCAGCGTTTCGCTTGTCCAGACATTACAGGTGCGAAACGGCGAATAATATCCTGTTGCAGGATAAAATATATCATTGCTGCCATAGCCTTTAATTGCTTTGGCCCTGCCTTGTGGACCTGATGCAAAACGCTTTTTTATAAGAGCAATAAGCTGTTTATGTTGCTGCTCGCTGATAATGAGTGAGCGTGCATATTCCCCGTCGCGGACACGGCCATAATGATAGACATGCATCAAGGTTTCATTGCTGCCAAATATCGCTTTTGCGGCAATAGAGGGTTTAAGATCAGACCAGTTTTCTGTTTTCAGAAAGAAATTGCGTTCGCCCCAGCTAAAAGAGATATTTTGCCCATATGTCTGCCCATCGGGCAGATCGCTAGCGGGCAGAAAATCTGACCAATTGTGATCCTTATGACGACGCGGCAAAATGATTGCAGTGTGCACGCCATTGGTTTCGATAAATATCTCTACGCCATTTTCAGGTTCACGCCACGTGCTGTTAACGCCGATTAAACCGCCGATAAGGGCCGCCAGAAAATACAGGCCGATGATGAGGAATAACCAGCCCAATATAAGGCGAAGGATTGATAGCAAATTGGCCATATATAGCTGCTATTTGGTTATGCGTTTCCGTAGCCACAAAATGGACCAATCGCCATTTTCCAGGCGGTGCGTTACGCGCATTCCATGCCGGCGATAAGCTTTGGCAACATCTTGATATTGGCTGGTCAACAGACCCGCAAGGATAAGATGCCCACCGGGCACCAATGCTGCGCATATATCTTGCGCCATATCGGCCAATGGACCGGCAAGAATATTGGCCGCTATAAGGTCATAAGGTGCGCGATCCTGCAAAATATTATGATCCAGGCCGTCGGCTGTCACATAGCCTATCTCACCCTGACGCCAGCCAGCTTTTAACCCATTTGCCTGGATATTTTCATCAACAATGTCCGCGCAAACCTCGTCAATATCACTGCTCAATACATAGGCGCGGGGCCATAATATATGCGCAGCAAAAGCCAGCAGCCCCGTACCTGTTCCAAGGTCGAGCATATTATCAACCCGCGCTCCGCTGCGCCGGATTGCATCAAGCAGCATCAAGCAGCCATGGGTTGTTTGATGATGGCCAGTGCCAAAGGCCAGGCTAGCCGCAATGCAAAAATTGGTTACCCCCGGTTCATCACTGAGCGGATTATCCGGTGTGTGGACATGAAAACGGCCAGCCCTTATCGGCTCCAGCCCTGATTGGCTAATCGTCACCCAATCTTGATCTGCCAATCTCTCAACGGCCACTTCACGGGGCAAACTGTCAATAATATTTGCAAATATCTGGATATCGCGAGCCGATGGTTTCTGCTCAAAATATCCGGTCATTTGCCATTTTTCCGGCGTGTCTTCGGCCAGCTCTTGCGTAACAATAACCGGTTGCCTCTGCCAATTTGTCAGCTTTTCACTGGCCAAAGCCGCCGCTTCGCCCTGTTCTTTGCTGCACGGCAAAGTGAGTGTCCAACTGCTCATAATATTATGTTCCTAACGTACATAGCTCGCGCCATTGGCATCAAGCACTGCGCCGGTCATGGAGGGCGGGGCATCAAGCGCGCAATAGATGGCTATGCTGGCAATCTCTTCTGGTTGGGCAACGCGGCCAAGAGGAATGTCCGTCAGCAATTTGTCGCCGCCGCGGCTTTCCAGATAATCCTCTGCCATTCCGGTCATGGTAAAGCCCGGGCAAATAGCAAAAGCGTAAATATTCTGATGGGCATAAGCGCGGGCAATGGTTTTGGTCATCGCCACCATGCCGCCTTTTGATGCGGCATAATGCCAATGCTGCGGGCTGTCACCGCGATTTGCGGCGCGGCTGGCGATATTCACAATCCGGCCCGTGCAGCCGCGCTCCTGCCAATGGCGCACGGCCAAGCGGCATAATTCAGCAGATGCGGTTAGGTTGATTTGTAGCGTTTCCAGCCAATCAGCGCGCCAATCCTCATGATCTTGATCCAAAGGACTGGCTTTGAAAAGGCCCGCATTGTTAATGAGAATATCAATCTTGCCATCATAATGGGCTAGGGCTTGCTGCCACAATATTTGCGGCGCATCATCGGCGGTAAAATCCGCCGCCAGCATATTATCGCCGCCCAGGGTTGATTGGCCCAGACAATGCGCGCCCTTTGCTGCCAACCCATCGGCTATGGCCTTGCCAATGCCCCGACTTGCGCCGGTCAGCAATATATTTTGTTTATCTGTCGTCATAACGTCAGATTAGAGTGCTGGCCCACATAGGCAAGCCAATTACTAAGCAATATGCTCAGTTAAATCGAGGCGTTACAAGCTTAGATTACCGACAAATTGGTCCGAAAGCCCTTGTAAGTCAGTCAAACGCGTGCCGAGCTGATTAAAATCTTCGCCGACTTTATCCATTTCCGCAGCCATATATTCTGTGTCGGTTCGGATAGTGCCAATGGTGCTCGACATAGAATCCGCTGCCAGTGCCGTTTCGTCAACGGCTGCTGTAATCATCGTGACTGTCTGCGCCTGCATTTCCATGGCTTCGCGGATGCGATCCGCAGATTGCTGTACATCGCCAACAGTGTCTCTAATGGCGGCGTTTGAATGCACTGTGTCTTTTGTTGCTTGCTGGATGGATTCGATCTTTCCGGCAATATCGTCTGTTGCGCGCGCGGTCTGGTTGGCCAGACTCTTTACCTCTTGCGCAACCACTGCAAAGCCGCGCCCTGCTTCTCCTGCTCGTGCTGCCTCAATTGTCGCGTTAAGAGCCAGCAAATTGGTTTGGCCAGCAATTTCACGGATCAAGCCCAAAATTGACTCAATTGATTCTGCATGGGCAGACAGTTTTTCTGTACTGGCAACGGCATTGCTAGCATCAATTGCAGCACGATTGGCAATGTCTGACGCTGTTTCCACCTCTGTTCGTGCATCTTCAATAGCGCGGATCAGGCCAGCCGCTGTCTGTGCTGCTTCACGCATGGCGATGGCAGACTGTTCTGCCGCTGCGGCAACTTCAGAGGATTTGCTCAACATACCGCGCGCGGATTGTGAGGCGTTAATGACTTGGCCGTGTATGTCTTGGCTAAATTTTGAAGTGGAATTTACTTCCTTCTCGACTTCATCTTTAAAAATTTGCGCACGCTGGCTCGACGACATGGTCGCTTGTTTGCTGCTTAACGCCGTGATGGCTGCTGACATAATTTCCGATTCAATCACCTGTATTTTGGCGATTGCTGAAAGTAAGGTGGTGGTTCGGTCAAAATCATGCTGTAATGTTTTGGCTATTATGGTCATTATATGATCGTAAGTCGCTGCAACTGCAGCTACAGCATACCAATGGTCAATGCCAAATTTATATGCAGTATAGGTATTGTTAAATGCCATTCGCACCCATTTTTGATCCAATAAATTGGAAAATTTATGGCGCATTAAAAGAGCGACCTCTTTCTGACGCTTTGCTTGAAATTCAGGCAAAAATGTTGTGAGCTCGTCAGAATTTATCGAGGCATCAAAATGCTTCCAGAAAAATGCGCTAATATCATCAAACTGCTCATCTAATAATTCGAAGATCTCCCTCGCTTGGTCAACAAGCTGCTCATCAAGGTCGATTTGCTTTAATCTGTCTTTTACCAAAAAAAGATCATCAATTTGTTCGACTGACAAAGCCGGAGCCAAATGTTTTTGGTCGCTAAAGCCGGTATGTGCGTTCATTAGAGCCTCT
>CAZAHS010000048.1:0-11918 GCA_964484855.1 uncultured Sphingomonadaceae bacterium
GTCATCCCCGAAGCATTGCGCGATGCCGAAGTGGCGCATACCGGCTGCACCGAATTGCACATTGTGCCGGGCATGCATGAGCGCAAAAAGCTGTTCACGGATTTGTCTGATGGTTTTGTGAACCTGCCCGGCGGTGTGGGCACAATGGATGAATTGTGGGAGGCGATTAGCTGGGCGCAATTGGGCTATCATGATAAGCCCGTGGGCCTGCTCAATATTGCGGGATATTATGACCAGCTTATCGGCTTTTACCAGCATATGGCAAAGGTCGGCTTTGTGCGCAAACAGCATAAAGATATTATGCTGGTGGATAGCAATATCACGGCATTGCTGGATAAAATGGCGAATTTTGAGCCAATAGAGACAATTTTCTCTATGAAAGCCGATGATTTATAAGGCGCGCTGCAATGGCCCTTCGACAAGCCAGCAAACAGCGGTTATAGAATCAAAGCCATGCACAGATTATACCGGACCACCGGTTTATGAACCAGATAAGCCCTATAGAACGCCCTTTGGACCGCGCCGCTTTGGTGGCCTATGCTGCGCGTGCTATTGGCAAGGGTTCCAAATCCTTTTCTCTGGCCAGCAAATTATTTGACCAGCAAACGCGTGAGCGGGCTTGGCTACTCTACGCATGGTGCCGCAAATGCGATGATCTGGCCGATGGTCAGGATCTGGGCCATGGCATGACCAATATTGATGATGCGGCGGCGCAGCTCGATTATATTCGTGCCCAGACCGATAAAGCCTATTCCGGACAGCCTTGTGACGAACGTGCTTTTGATTGTCTCGCCATTGTGGCGCGCGAGTGCAATATCCCGCGCCGTTTTGCCGATGATGTGATTGAGGGCTTTGCGCTTGATGCGGCGGAATGGCGACCACGCAGCGAAGATGATCTGTATCAATATTGCTATCATGTGGCGGGCGCAGTGGGCTGTATGATGGCGGTGGTGATGGGCGTTGACCCTGATGATGCGGCGACGCTGGACCGTGCATGTGATCTGGGTCTGGCCTTTCAACTGGCCAATATTGCGCGTGATATTAGCGAGGATGATAGCGTTGGCCGCTGTTATTTGCCGATGGACTGGCTCGCCCAAATGGATATTGCGCCCGGCCAGCATATGAAACCGCATTACCGCGATGAGCTGGCGCGGCTGGCAAAAAGGCTGGCCGACCGATCAGAAGCCTATGAAGCATCAGCGCGCACTGGCGCAGGCCGCTTGCCCTTTCGCGCACGCTGGGCGGTATTGGCGGCGGCTGGCATTTATGGCGATATTGCCCGCAAGGTGCGCGCACGCGGGGCCAATGCGTGGGATCATCGCACCTTCACCCGCAAGCGTTCAAAATTTGGCTGGGTAATGCGCAGCGGCTGGCAATCCATCAATTCGCCAGAGGAAACACCGCGCGACGGACTATGGACACGTCCACGCTGAAGCGCAGCATTTAGCCCTTAACGCGAATTATTCCAGCGTTGCCATGCGGCAATATCATAGCCAAAATGCTGCCCCGTCGCTGCGGTTAGCGCGCCGATAATCTGGCTGCGCAGCCAGTCAGGATCATCTTTATAATCCAGCCGTTTCAGCAATGCCGCCACCGTTGCCTTATCACCTTGCTGCGCTCTGCCGGCGGCATGAATGGCGGCCATGCTTGGCTCAATATATTTCTCATAACTATTGGCTTTTGACCGCCATGGTTTCAATATCAGTGCATGCGGCACCTGGCTGTGACGTGCCTCAGCCATAGCTGATAATATAAGCATCTGCGCCAGATCTGCGGTGCCTGTTTGTGCGCCGCTGCCAAAACCCTGATAAGCGCTATCTGCAATATCTGCGCGTAAACGGTCAGCGAAAAAGCCCTGTGGCGCATTATTTTCCAGCGCAAATTTCAATGCATCGCCAAGCGGTCCGCCGCGATAGCTGATAAATGTTTGCGGATCGGCAAGCAGCCGGTCAATTGCCGCGCCCTTGGCCTGCCAATCAATATCTGCATTGCTTGGCGCTTTTGCCGTCAGTCCCTCTGCCCACTGTTGCGCCCTATCATCCCGCGGCGTTGCAGGGTGCAATGCATGCCCTTTTTGCCACCAGATAATGCCCCGCCCATCATCCCCGCGTCCGGCAGCAAATAACCCGCCATCAATGATATTAAGGGTGATCGGCCTGCCGCCTTCTAACCGTTTATGCCGCTGCCAGTCACTGCCATCTATGCTGGACAATAATTGCCCGTCAAAACCGGCAAGCCATAATGTATCGCCGTCACTGGCCAGATCAGCAAAGCGCCCGCTTGGGCCAACACGGTAACTTGTCTGCCCATCATGCCGCCAGATTTCGCGCGCCGCGCCGCGCCCGACCAGCGCATAAAGCGCGCCCTTATGCACTGTCAGGCCGTTGAGATATTTATAGCGCGGCCAGGGCAGAACATCCTCAAAACGTGCGCTATCCTCGCCAGACCATCGGGCCAGCCGCCGCTTCTTACCATCACGCAGCACCGCATAAACCGCGCCGTTAAAATGGGTCAGCTCTTTCAGCCGCGCAATTTTGCCGCGCGGCGCGGTGTGCCGCACAATAGACTGCCACTGGGCATTATTCAGATCGGGACCCCCATCATGGCCCAGATAGCGGTGCAATGCCGTATCCCCCGCAGCGGCCAAAGCCAGCAAATGCCCGCGCCAATTTATCGCTTCATAGCTGTGATAAATCGGTGTGCCGGGAATGACCATGCGGCTCCAATTTTCGCCATCGGTTACGCCGATAATGCCATTGCCGAATGACAATAAGGCATCCTCAAAAGGCCAATATAACAGCCCGTTATAAACCAGCGGCAACCCCGCATCCTGACTAAACAGCGAACGCTCATAACGTTTCTTGGCGCTAGCAAGGTCCATGCTCCAAATATCGGCCGCATTATGGTTCACGCCCTTAACAGAATTTGCAAACCATAATCGGCCATTATAACCAATAAGCCGCGATGCCACGGGCCAAGGGCCAGTTTGCGTCAATATCTCTAGCGATAGAGGCTGCCGCGCATCTGTAATCTGCGCGTTCACAGGCGGTGTTTGCGCTAATGCCAAGGGCTGTAATGCGGTTTCATCACACCCAGTAACCAACAAAGATATCATCATGGCCAAGACAGATATCTGCGCTTTCATTAGCTATTTCCCTCATCCTGACCCTGAGCAGTTTCTTATCCGCTTTGCAAAAAGACCGTCCAAAATGAAACAGGTTTTGAAAAATTTCATTTCTTATTGTTGCATTAGACATAAATTTCCGCTTCATGCCATAATAAAAGAGAGGGAAATAAAAAGCATGTTGTTGCAAACCATTTTGTCTCTTGGGATAGTGGGGAAGCGCCATGCTGTGTTCGCGGCTTTGGCTGCTCTTTCTATAGCAGTAACAGCATGTGCAGATGATGCTGAAGCGGATGAAAATACAGCAGAGAAAACAGAAAAAGCCGCAGTTGCGGTGACTGTTGCGCCTGTTCAATCAGTTACAGCGAACCAGATTTTGGAACTAACCGGCACAGTGCGTTATTTGCTGGAAACACCATTGGCGTTCACCTCAACCGGCAAGATTGCCACCATCCGTTATGATTCAGGCCAAAGAGTGGCAAAAGGCGCCTTGATGGCGGCGCTCGATACAACATCGGTTGATGCCGATCTTGCTGCGGCTCAGGCAGAGCTTGAGCGATCAACATCTGAGCTGGCAAGACTGGAAACACTGTTCGATCAAGGCTGGGTAACCCGCCCTCAGCTTGACCAAGCGCAGGCCGCGCAAAAGTCAGCCGCAGCGCAAGTAAGCGCTCGCCAATTTGCCACGCGCACGTCACGCATTTACGCGCCGTCCAGCGGCATAATCCTTTCCCGTGAGGCAGAACCGGGCCAAGTATTACAAGCCGGCGCGCCTGTCTTGTTCATGGGGGAAGCAAGTGGCGGCTTGGTGCTACGGACACCCGCGACCGACCGCGAAGTCGCGCAATTAACTATCGGCATGACGGCAGATATTTATATTGGGGCGCTCAATGATGAACCGATTAAAGCACAAATCCGCGATATTGATGGACGTGCTGACCCCGGCACTGGCACCTTTGCCCTAACCTTCGCTCTGCCAAATGACAGGAAATTGCGCTCTGGCCAAATTGGTGAAGCCCGCATTGCGCTGGCCCCTAATAGCGATGACCCTGTATTAAGCATCCCTGCACCTGCCGTATTTGACATCCGCACCGGCGAAGCCTTGGTCTATGTCGTTAACCCAAAGGATAATATGGTGGCCGCGCGCTCAGTACGGCTTGGCAAATTGTTGGATGACCGCATTACAATTATTTCAGGATTAGAACGCGGCGAACAAATTGTAGTGACAGGCCATGAAGAAATTCGTCCTGGCGATATTGTTGCGCCGCGCAAAATTCAACAAACGGGCCGGACTATATCGGGCAAAGCTAAAGAGGGAAAAGCGCAAACACTTGGCGAACGCGCGGCCCAGCAACCGGCAAATGCCGCCAATGCGCAATAGGCTGGCCATGATGCCGCATTTCCCGCGCACTATAATTCGGCGTTCTGACCATGAGGCAATAGTGTGAATCTTGCCGGTTTTACCATAAGAAACTGGCAGCTATCGCTGGTGCTTTTCCTGCTGCTTGCGGCATTGGGCATAGCCTCCCTCACCAGCATATCGCGCTCTGTTGATCCGCATTTTCCTATCCCTGTTGTCATCATCGTCGCGGGCCAGCCAGGCGCAGATGCCGCCGATATGGAGGAAACTGTTGCCAAGCCGATAGAAGAGGTTTTGCAAGGACTGGACGATATTGAAGAAATAGCGTCCACCAGCTTTGACGGGCAAGCGGTTATCCGCGCGGAATTTAGCTGGGGCGGTGATGCCGATGAATATTTTGACGAGGTGGTGCGCGAGGTTAGCGCCATTCGTGACCAGCTTCCCGATGGCTTGGCTCAGCTAAATTACAACAAAGTACGCACGACTGAATCCGCTGTCCTGCAGCTTGCCCTGACCAGTGAAACCGCAAGCTGGCGACGTATGGAAAAATATGCCGAGGATATTCGCGACGCAGTGGTGCGCAATCAAGGCGTGCGCAATGTCACTATTCGGGGATTGGCCAGCCCGGAAGTGCAGGTTTCGCTAAACCCCGGCAAATTATCGCAATTGCGCGTCGGCGCCAGCCAGATAGCCAATGCGCTGCGCATAGGGGGTGCAGAGCTACCGCCCGGTGCAGTGCAAAGCGGGGAGCGGCGCTTCAATGTGGAGGCTGGCGGCGCTTTTCGCGATTTGGAAACTATTCGCAAACTGCCCGTGCGCGCAGGTGATGGCACAGTGTTGACTGTTGATGATGTTGCAGAAGTTGACTGGGGGGCAAGCGAGCATCTTTACCGCGCGCGGCTAAATGGTAAGCGCGCCGCCTTTATCACCATCACGCAGAAGGATGGCCGCGATGTTATCCGCCTGAAAGAAGAGGTGATAAAAGAGCTTGATAAACAGCGCGAATTGCTGCCGCCCGATATGAAGCTGGAGCAAGCCTTTGACCAATCACGCGATATTGAAAAGCGTCTGGCAGAATTGGCGCGTGATTTCACGATCGCTGTCACTTTGGTGATCTTTACATTGCTGCCATTGGGCTGGCGCGCCTCGGTCATTGTCATGATCTCCATTCCGCTGTCACTGGCATCGGGCCTACTCGCCATTGATCTGTCCGGCTTTAATTTAAGCCAGCTTACCATTGCGGGCTTTATTGTGGCGCTGGGCCTATTGGTGGACGATTCCATTGTGGTGACAGAAAATATCGCCCGCCATTTGCGCATGGGCAAAGGCCGCCGCGCGGCGGCAGAAGATGGGACGCGCGAAATTACGCCCGCAGTACTTGGCTCAACCGGCGTTTTAATCTTCGCTTTTGCGCCCTTGCTGTTTTTGCCAGAGGGGGCCGGACAATTTACCCGCTCTTTCATTCTGTCCATCATCTTCACCGTGGCCGCGTCTTTAATCATCTCACTGACCATCATTCCCTTTTTGGCCAGCCGTATATTAGCGCGCGAAGAGGGGCCGGATGGCAATGCGATTTTGCGCTGGCTCAACCGCAATATTGAACGGCTTTACAAACCGATATTACACCGCGCATTGGATGCACCAAAGCGCACCTTTTGGGGGGCTATTATCATTTGCCTCTCGGCCTTTGCTCTGGTTCCCGTGATCGGTTTCACGCTCTTTCCCTATGCCGATACCAGCTATTTTCTGGTGCGCACCGAAACCGAACAGGGCAGCAGTCTGGACCGCACTGACCGCGTGATGAGCGAAGTTGATGCCATTTTGGCCAGCGAGCCAACAATTCAATATCGCGCAGAAAATATCGGCGCAGACAATCCGCAGGTCTTTTATAATGTCTTCTCCAACCGCCAGCGCACCAACTATGGTGAGACATTGGCCGTGCTGGATGAATGGGACCCTAGCACCAGCCCCGCCGTAATCCAGCGTATCCGCGACAAATTTGATGCGATACCCGGCGCGAGGATCAGCGTTGATTTGTTCCAGAACGGCGCGCCCATTGCCGCCCCCATTGCCATACGTGTGGTGGGCGAAGATTTGGATATTTTGCGCGAATATGCCGGTAAGGTTGAGGATATTTTGCGCGAAACGCCGGGCGCACGCGATGTTATCAACCCTGTTGGCACGGACCGGATTGACCTGAATATCGGCATTGATGACGGGCAAGCGGCTTTGCTAGATGTGCCGGTGGGCGAACCGCGCCGCATCTTGCGACTGGCTTTATCGGGCGAGCAAGCGGGCATTTACCGCGATAGCGAGGGCGATGGCTACCCTGTCACCGTGCGCCTGCCGCTAGAGAATAACCAGCCGGTTTCTGCGCTGGATGAGATTTATGTCGCCACGCGCGGCGGCAATCCGGTTGCCCTATCGCAAATCACCAACCCGCGATTGGAAACTGTACCGCCGCAAATTGCCCGTTTTCAGCAAGAACGCAATGTCACCATCACTGCCAATGCCGCGCCCGGCGCGCTGCCCGCAGATGTCAACAGTGCGGCACTGGCAGAAATTGAAAAGCTGGATCTGCCCGAAGGATATCGCATATCGGTCGGCGGCGAGGCAGAAGCGATAGGCGCGACATTTGATGGCTTTGGCACTATCATATTGATCGCATTATTTGGCATATTTGCCGTATTGGTCGCAGAGTTTGGCCGCTTTCGTGAAACATTGGTGGTGGCTGGCGTCATCCCGCTTGGCGTATTTGGCGGCCTGATTGCTCTGCTGCTCACCGGCAATTCATTATCCTATATGGCGATTATCGGCTTTGTTGCGCTGATTGGTATTGAGATTAAAAACTCTATCCTGCTGGTCGATTTCACCACCCAGCTCCGCCAGCAAGGCATGGGCCTGCGCGAAGCGATTGAACGTGCGGGCGAAGTGCGCTTTCTGCCCGTATTGTTAACCTCCGTTACCGCAGTGGGCGGCCTATCACCACTCGCTATAGCGGGCGGGTCGCTTTACGGGCCACTGGCTTGGGTGATTATTGGCGGGCTGATTTCCTCCACCATATTGTCGCGGATTATCACGCCGGTCATGTATCTGCTGATCGTGCGCGGCGATGAAGAGAAAAAGCAGGGCAGCAACAAAAGCGATGATGCTGCAAAGCCTATAGCATCTTGAGCCTGCACTGCGCGCACCTATGTTATGCATAAGAATATTATGCGCAGCGCGTGAAAGGATTTTGGCAGATGAGTGAACAAGTGGCAATAATAGCCGGTGGCTGTTTCTGGTGCACAGAAGCAATTTTTAACGATGTGATCGGCGTCAGCGCGGTGGAAAGCGGCTATATTGGCGGCCAAACCGATAACCCGACCTATCGCGATATCTGCACTGGGCGCACTGGCCATGCAGAGGCGGTAAAAGTAACTTTTGACAGTGACAAAATCACATATGATGATGTGCTGGACATCTTTTTCGCAACCCATGACCCAACCCAGCTTAACCGGCAGGGCAATGACATTGGCACGCAATATCGCTCTGCCATTTTCCCGCTGGATGATGCGCAAAAGGCGGCCGTTGAACCAGCCAAAGCGCGCGCTGCCGATCTATGGCCAGGCGATATTGTCACCACCACCGAAGAGGCCAGCACATGGTATCCTGCAGAGGATTATCATCAGGAATATTGGGAAGGCACGGGCAAATCCAACCCCTATTGCATTGCCACCATTCCGCCCAAATTACAAAAATTGCGTAAGAGCTTTGCCAATCGGGTAAAGTCTTAATCAGGCGCAATTAAAGCAAGCCGCATGATAACCATGTAACCCTAATATCATCAGAAAAACCGAATAGTAAAAGGGATGAATATGAAGCCAGTACGCAAAGCAGTCTTTCCCGTGGCCGGTATGGGCACACGCTTTTTGCCAGCGACCAAAGCCATCCCCAAAGAGATGTTCCCCGTGGTGGACCGTCCACTCATTCAATATGCGGTTGATGAAGCGCTGGAAGCGGGCATTGAGCAGATGATCTTTGTCACTGGCCGCGGCAAAAGCGCGATTGAAGACCATTTTGACATGGCCTTTGAGCTGGAAACCACCATGGCAGAGCGCGGCAAATCGCTGGACGTGCTGGCCGGTTCGCGCCTTGGGCCAGGCCGCTGCGCCTATGTGCGCCAGCAAGAGCCGCTGGGTCTGGGCCATGCCATTTGGTGCGCCAAAGATCTGATTGGCGATGAACCTTTTGCGGTTTTTCTACCTGATGAATTTATGCACGGCTCGCCCGGATGTATGAAACAGATGGTCGATGCATATGACCGTGAAGGCGGCAATATGATTAGCGTGTTGGAAGTACCGCGCGAAAAAGTGTTCAGCTATGGCGTGATTGCGCCGGGCGCAGCAAAAGGCAATTTGACCGAGGTTAAAGGCCTTGTCGAAAAACCGAAAGTGGAAGATGCGCCCTCCAATCTTATCGTCTCAGGCCGCTATATATTGCAGCCTGAAGTGATGCAGATATTGGATAAGAAAGAAACCGGTGCAGGCGGCGAAGTGCAATTGACCGATGCCATGGCGCAGATGATTGATAATCAGCCATTTCATGCCGTAACCTTTGATGGCGCACGCTATGATTGCGGTTCAAAAGTCGGCTATGTTGAGGCCAATTTGGCGCTGGCGCTGGAACGTGATGATATGGCCGCTGATGTACGCGCCATCGCTGAGCGTTTGTTGGCGCGGTAAAGAGACGCGCCGCGCCGCCGTTCAGAATTACGACAATATCCGGCTTTATGCTATGGCCAGACATTGTCAGGATTTTGCGAAGGAACAGCGACATGGCGATAAAAGGAATTTTGATAGCTGTTTGCGCCAGCTTATTGCTGACCAGCTGCTTGGCGCGTACCGCTATTGATGTGGTGACGGCCCCTGTTAAAGTGGTGAGCAAAGGCGTGGATCTGGCCACAACCAGCCAATCAGAATCTGATGAAAAGCGCGGGCGCGCTCTGCGCAAGCGTGAGGAGCGTTTGGGTAAACTGGACCGGCTAAGAGATAAGAAACGCCAAAAATGTAGCAAAGGTAATGATGATGCATGTGCAGAAGTGCCGATCATCACAAGCGAGATAAATAGACTGCTTAGCGAACCCTATTAATCGACTGGAAAACAAAAAAAGGCTGATCCGAAGACCAGCCTTTCTTATTTGTTAGCAAGCTTAGCCCTATCAGGCTTTTTCACCTGCAATATCTGGCTGACTGGCTGGGTCATTACCGATAATCCGGTAAATGACTGCGCCCAGCACAGCGCCAGCAATGGGTGCGACCCAAAAAAGCCATAATTGTTGTAATGCGATACCGCCCTCCAAAAGCGCAGGGCCGGTGCTACGTGCCGGATTAACCGATGTATTGGTTACCGGAATAGAGATAAGATGGATCAGGGTTAGACCCAGACCAATTGCAATAGGGGCAAACCCAGCTGGTGCGCGGCCATCTGTTGCGCCCAAAATAATGACGAGAAAGAAAGCGGTCAGCAAGATTTCTGCGATCAATCCCGCCATCATGGTGAATTCTCCCGGCGAATGTTCGCCAAAACCATTGGATGCAAGACCAGCGACTTCACTGCCACCTGCCGCGCCTGATGCTATAATATATAGCGCGCCGGCGGCCAATGTTGCGCCCACAACCTGCGCAATGACATAAGCAGGAATATCTTTTGCGGCAAAGCGCCCACCCGCTGCCAAGCCTATGGTGACGGCCGGGTTAAGATGGCAACCAGAAATATGACCTATGCTATAGGCCATGGTTAAAACCGTTAAGCCAAATGCCAGCGAAACGCCAAGCAGGCCAATACCGACATCAGGAAAAGCCGCCGATAAAACAGCGCTTCCACAGCCGCCAAAAACTAACCAGAAAGTACCAACAGCCTCTGCTGCTGAGCGTTGCATGATATTCATAATGTTCCTTTCCCTTATACGCAGTCTGTCACCGCTAATATTATGCCGGTCATCATCTGTAGATTTTTACAGATAACCCCGAGTCAACAAGTCGGGGATCGCACTGAGGGAATTATACGATCCCCGCCCCCTGTTCCCATTTGACTAAGGCGCGGCACAGACATGGTTTGCGACCCTGTGTGCCAAGCCCCAAAACTAAACAAATTTAAGTTTTCAGGTTACGCCATCAAATGCGGCGGTTCCAAAATGGGCATTTATTACCTAGCACAAGAACGCGATTTGAAATGTAAACACGCATTTCGCAATAGCCGAAAATTGTAATATAATGTCAAAAAACCAGTGGTTTAACCTGTTTTTGATATATCATTATCAATGCGCGGCGCGTTGCAACCGGTCATTAATGGCCAGACCAATGCCTGACCGCGCGATAGGGGCTATTGCAATGCGGGCCTTTGGCGCAGCATCGGCCTTGTGCAAAGCAGCGTAAAGACGAGCGGCGGCCTCTGCCATATCACCGCGCGCGGACAGATTATCATCGCCCGGCACATCCCCAAAGCCAATCAGCCATTCATCAGCCTCAGCCTGAACAGCATTTAGACGCAGAGATTTTGTTGGCGCATAATGGCTGGCCAATTGTCCAGGAGCGGTAATGCTCCCCTTATCCAGCGCAGTATGATTTTGCGGCATCTGTAATATCACGCCAATTTGTTCAGCGCTTATTGGCCCGGGACGCAAGATAGTCCAGCCTGCATCATCAACAGATATGATGGTCGATTCCAACCCTTGTTCGCTTGACCCGCCATCGAGCACTAGGCCAATTTGCCCATCAAGACTGGCCGCAACATGCTGGGCAATTGTGGGGCTGATGGCGCCTGATGCATTGGCGGAGGGCGCAGCGAGCGGCAACCCAGATGCGTCCAGCACGGCACGCATCGCCGGATGTGCGGGGCAGCGCAATGCAATTGTATCCAGACCCGCAGTCACGGCTGGACAAATAACCTCTCGCCCATGCGGCGTAATTGGCAAAACCATGGTCAGCGGCCCCGGCCAAAATTCTTTGGCCAATTTTTTTGCATGTTCGGAAAATTCTCCGATCTGTGCTGCGGCAGCACTATCAAGCACATGGACAATCAGCGGATTGAAGCTAGGCCGATTTTTGGCGCGGTAAATTTCCGCTACGGCGTCTGCGGACTGGGCATTAGCGGCCAATCCATAAACCGTTTCTGTTGGCAAAGCGACCGGCGCATCGCTACGCAGCGCGGCCACTGCCTCAGCAAGGGCATTATCGTCAAAAGCCCTGATTTGCGTCTTGAAACCGTCTTTTTTCATGGTCATGCCATGCACATATATGGCAAAGAGGAATTTGCAACGCCAGACGGAAAAGAGCTGGCCTATAATATAGCGATCAAGGAAGAGTATAAGATGGATTTCACCGCTCCAGTAAAGGACCAGCTTTTCGCGCTGGAAACCGCCACCAATATTGCAGAGCTGGCGCAGCATGAGCG
>CAZAHS010000049.1:0-11918 GCA_964484855.1 uncultured Sphingomonadaceae bacterium
TTCGTCTCATTAGCAATGCCGTAGGCATTCCTGAAACACGTTCAGGACAGGCTGGGCAGTTAATCATGATGGCCTTCGCTGCCGACCGACTACCGGCACTTCGCCTCTTCAGTTCTTAAATAGCGGCATATTCCATGAATAAATTAGGCTGCCGCTTGCTGCGCCAACAATAATGCGCCCATTATGCCAGCATCATTTACCAAGCCCGCTTTGCAAATATAGGGCTGCGGGCGCGGTGTGAAATAGCCGCCGCTTAGGGCCTGCGTTTTGGTAACAATGCGGTCTAACAGGCCCTCGCTGTGCATAACGCCGCCGCCCAATATGATGCGTTCAGCGGCAATGATTGCGGTAAGATCATGGCAAAGCTGCGCCAGATAAGATGCAACCATATCATGGGCTTCATGGTCTTGCGGCAATTGCGAGAGGCTGCCGCCCCAGCGCGCGGCAATGGCCGGGCCACTGGCCAATCCTTCAAGACAATCCCCATGCACGGGGCAATGGCCCTTATAATCCATATCATGCGCGCTGCGCCGCGGGAAAATATGGCCCATTTCTGGATGGCCAAAGCCTTGCAAAGGCTGGCCATTTATAATCGCCCCGCCGCCTATACCCGTGCCGATAGTGACATAGATTAAGCACGACACGCCCTGCCCTGCGCCGAAATGATATTCGCCCAAAGCCGCGCCATTTACATCGGTATCAATGACGATAGGGCATTGCAAAGCGTCCTGAAAATATTGGGCCAAGGCGCAATTTTGCCATCCCGGCTTGGGCGTATTGGTGATGCTGCCCCAATTTTTTTCGCTTTTGTTCAGCTCTAAAGGGCCAAAACTTGCAATGCCCAAAGAGGTGAGCGCCCCGTGCGCGGCAAACCATGTTTGTGCGGCGCCCAAAGTCTCATCCGGGCTGGTGGTGGGAATGATATGGCGCGCCACAATTTTGTCAGGGGCATGGCCTATGGCCAAAACAAATTTGGTGCCACCGGCCTCAATAGCCCCATAAAGCGGCTGTTTTGACGCTGTCATGATACCAATTCTTTGGCAACCGAACAATATTCGCCATCAATTTCCAATGCCAACAAAGGCGCAGGCACGCCGCCAAAATGCTGCGCTGTTAGCTGCGGATCTGTTGGCGCAGCGCTGCCTTTCAGGCCCCATATGTCAACAAAGCTGCTAACAATAAGATCGGCCGTCACGAACCAGCTATAGCTTTGCAAAGGTTCATCTTCAGGATTGGCCAGGACAAGGCCCGAGCCATTAAGCGGCACATATTCGCCAAATAGCGTATCGGACACCATGCCATATAGGCCGTTTGGCGCATGGCGCAAATCAGGGTCAAATGTGCTGCGCTGCGTCACCCAAAAGACATAATATCGCCCCTGATGATAGACCATATGCGCGCGCTCAAGCTCATTATTAACCTGATCAGCATGGACGAGAGGTGGCAATATCTGCCAATCACCCTGTGTAGATTTACGCGCAATACCAATCGCGCCATTATAAGCGCTTTGTGATGCCGCCAATGACCCTGTGAATATGATATATTCCTGCCCATCGGATGGATCACGAAAATACGCCGGATCACGAAATGCCTTTATTTTGCCAGGCAATCCAGAATGGACATTGACCAGATCATAATGGCTGCCTGCAATAGGCTGAATGATAAGGCGAGGCTCTGTCCAATGCGCAAGCTCGCCCTTATCGGTCACTTGGGCAGAGGCTGCATAAAGCCGCTGCTGATAACCACGCGGCCTATCAGCTGCGCCTGCACCTGTAAAAAACAGGGTCAATTTATCCGCTGTTAAAAGCGCCGAGCCGGCCCATTCACGCTCATAAGGCACTGCAAAATCGGGCAATACCGGCCCGCAATCAATCCATTGCCCATTGCGATTTTCAAGCCATTGAATTTTCGCGTCAAAGTGCCGCGCCGCAGGGTCATGATATTGCCGGGATGAGAGCGCCATCCACATTTCACGCCCGGCCAGTTTGACAATATGGCCCTTATCGTTTTGCACAGGCCACATATCCCAATAGACACGGTTTTCATCAAGTCCGTGGAAATTATGCGGCCGGATAGGGGGCAAAATATATGCGTTATCGAGATCCATGTTGCAAACATGGGCGGCTGTCCATGCTGATATCATAGAATAGCTGACCTTAAAATGAAGCTGCTTTTGGCTGGTGTAGCAGCCAAATGCGAGAAATATATTTGGCCGGCAAGCTATATTCTGCCGGCCAAATTATATGTGATGAGACTGTTTTAAAAGTCAAATCGCGCGGTGGCCAACACTGTCCGCCCCTGAATTGACCTAGCCCGCACAATGTTATTAGCAGGGATAGAGCCCTCTTCTGCTTCGGTGAAACCGTTAATATCAAACAGATTGTTAACATTAAGGGCAAGCTCAAAGCGGTCCATCGGGCGGATGGCGGCCAAGAGGTTAACCTGGGTAAAGCCCGGCAAGACAAGATCATTATTGTCCTGCGCAAAACTCTCGCTCGTGCCAATAATGTTGACGCCAAAGGTCACAAAATCGTCGTCATATTTTGCTGAACCCTGATAGATAAAGTCCGCTTGACGGCGCGGCGTATTGCCTATCAGCATTGGATTGGCATCATCGGCAATCTCAGCATCGGTCCATGTTCCGCCAGCAGAGAATGTGAAAGGACCCGTTTGATATGACCCTTCAAATTCAACGCCGAAAGATTCAAAGTCACGAACAATTACGTTAAGCGGTGCGATCTCAATATTATTCTCGGCGACCTCTGCATAAAATGCGGTTGCAAATAAACGCAGCCCGCCATCGACATATTTTACGCCTGCTTCCAATTGGTCCACAGTAGCAATAACGCCTTGTTCAGATGGCGCGCTGCCATCAATTGCGCTAACCGCAGGGGTGAATAATACGCGATCGGCAAGGTTGCGTCCGCCTTGGCTATAGCGCGCAAAAGCAGAGAAATTATCTGTCAGCAGATAATTGGCACCCAGCGAAAACGAGAAATAGTCAAAGCTGTAATTGACAGGGGATGGCGTTGTTAGCGGAATAAAACTTGTTTGCGCTTCTGCAGGGTCAATATTGCCATCAAGGTTGAAGTCGAACGAGGTAACCCCGGTGGGCGCAATGCCTGCATCCGCGCCAAAAATAGTGCCGTTAGCATTGCCGAAATCATAACGGATGCTGCCATCCACTGTCAGGCGATCAAAGTTTAACGAAAGCGATGCAAAGGGTGCATATGTGTCATAAGCGACATCATAAATGCGGCGGCAGCAATTGCCGAACAGCGATGCGCCAAAGCCAATAGTGCCGTTTTGCGTGACCAGATTGCCGTCACTGTCCAAAACATCAACCAAAGCTGCATTGCCTCCGCCTTCTGTGGTTTGCAGATGCGATGTCCATAGCCATTCGGTTTCTACTTCTTGGCGTGATGCGTAAAAACCTGCAGTGAAATCTGCACTGCCGCTATCAAAGTCAAACCGCTTATTAAGGCGGATATCATTGGTGACATTGTCCAGGCTGTTCACACGCACATTAAACAAGACCACTTGGGTCAAAATGCCATTGCCGCCAATAGTGGTCGGGTCGGCCGCTGCGCCGCTGTTCGGACCTGATGCAAATTGCAGAGTCGCACCAGCCCCGCCAATACCTTCCGCGATGCCTTGCGCTGCACCGGCACTGGCTGGGAAAGGCGATGTAAAGCCGCCGCTATTGTCTGAAAAGCGGAAGCGTTCTGTTACCGTCCAACCATCAGCAATTTCAAATTCAGTTTCAAAGCCCAATGAATGCGTGACGACTTCCAGACCATCGGTAATATCGAAAACAGCAGGATTATTGCCCGCATCCAGCGATGTTGCCGTTGTGAAAAAACTGGATTGGAGCGCAGCGCGGTTAATCTCAAAATTTGGCAGGCTGGTAAAATTGGGGTTATCTGCGCTGCCGGTTACTTGCACGGGCGCTGGCAGGAATGTTGCTGTGCGATCATCAAGATATTTACCGTAAAAGCGAATATAGCCGCCATCAAATTCTTTGGTAATATTGGCTTTTAACTGGCCACCATTAAAACCATTAAAGCCGGTATCGCGCGCACCTTCGCCTGTCCGGTAAAATCCGCCAACATGAAAATATAGATCATCACTCAGCGCAGAACCATAATCAAAATCAAGGCGATAGCTCTCAAAATCAAGGCCTACAGATGCCGCGACACCGCCGCCTTCTTGCTGGCCAGTTTTGGAGATAAAGTTGATAACTGCGCCCGGCGCATTGGAGGCAAAGGTTGATGCAGAGCCGCCGCGAACAACTTCAACGCGGCCAATATTTCGGTCTGCACGCAGATAATTATCCGCATTACCAAAAACAATATCACCAAATTCAAGAACCGGCAGGCTGTCCTCTTGCAACTGCACATAACGGCCACCGCCGGTTGATACTGGCAAGCCGCGTACGTTGATATTTGCATTGCCCTCACCGCCAGAGGCTTCTGAACGAATGCCGGGCAATTGGCGGAACAGGTCCGCCGCAGATGTTGGGTTCAGATCAGTGATAGTATCTGCATCAAGTGCGCTGATAGATACTGACGAATCGAGCAGATTTTGCCCCTTAGCAACAGCAGTAACGACGATCAGATTATCATCATCTTCTGCAACATTCTCTGGCGCATCTTGCGCCAATGCAGGCTGCACCAAGGCCATTGTCGCGCAGCTTGCGAGCATTGCATAGGATGCCTTTTTGAAATTAAATGCCATTGTCCACTCTCCTAACAATTCTTTTCTGTCATTCTTTGCTAAAAATTTATGCAATCGTTTGCAAGCATAAAATGCAATCGTTTGCATTTTATGCTTCTTCTGTTACAGATTGTGCTTATAGAGCATCACTATAACATGCCGCACATAAGGTAATGATGGGAGAGACATATGGCATCTGTTGCCGGAACACTGCAAAATGCAGGCAAAATGCAAGTCAAGCCGCGCTTATCACTGGCGCGCATTATCGAAATGAATATCGGTTTTTTTGGACTTCAGTTCAGCTTCGGTTTGCAGCAGGCCAATATGGGGCCGATATATGGTTTTCTGGGCGCAGATGAAGCCACAATGCCGCTTTTATGGCTGGCAGGGCCAATGACCGGACTGATTATTCAACCCATTGTCGGTGCAATGAGCGATAGGACCAATTCCAAATATGGGCGGCGCACCCCCTATTTCCTCATCGGCGCTATTATCTGCTCAATATGCCTGTTTTTAATGCCATATTCTTCAACATTATGGATGGCTGCCTCGCTTTTGTGGATTTTAGATGCCGGCAATAATATTACGATGGAGCCATATCGTGCCTATGTCGCGGACCGGCTTGTTACAGACCAACAATCAATTGGTTTTTTAACACAAAGCGCTTTTACAGGCTTGGCGCAAACACTGTCTTATCTCGCACCGTCTTTGCTCACGGCCTTTGTCGCGCGCGATGTGCTGGATAGTAACGGCATACCGGTCATAGTGCGCATCGCTTTTGTGATTGGGGCAATATTATCCATCTCCACAATTTTATGGTCTTTTTGGCGCGTTCCAGAGCTTCCTCTTACGGACGCACAAAAGGCGGAGATGGCGCAAAAGCCGCTCACCTTCAAAGGAACAATGTCTGAAATAACGCAGGCGATTGCCGAAATGCCCAAACCGATGCGCCAATTGGCTTTGGCTATGTTCTGCCAATGGTATGCTATGTTTGTCTATTGGCAATTCATATCCTTTGCACTGGCACGCTCACTTTATAATACCAGTGATGCCACCAGCGCAGGCTTTCGTGATGCCACTCTAATCGCCCAGCAAATCGGCGCTTTCTATAATTTTATTGCCTTTATTAGCGCCTTGCTGCTGATACCTGTGGTGCGCAGATTTGGCGCACGTTCAATGCATGCCATATGTTTAAGCGCATCGGGGCTGGCTATGCTATTTATTCCCAATGTTGACCAAAGCACCACATTATTTGTGCTGATGCTGGGTATCGGCCTTGGCTGGGCAGGTATGATGGGCAATACCTATGTTATGCTGGCCAGCTCTATTCCCGCAGAGCGCTACGGCATTTATATGGGCATATTCAATATGTTCATTGTCATCCCTATGCTGATCGAAACCCTCACCATGCCCTTAATCTATGCGCCCTTGCTGAATAGCGACCCGCGCAATGCCATAATGCTGGCAGGCATATTGATGATTGGCGGCGCTGTTGCGACACTATTTGTTGATGCGGGGCGGCCTGAACATCGCCCGATAAAATCTTGATCAACCTTGCCTGATCAATCTGAACGCCTAAAGCCATATGTTATGAAAAAAACCGAAACATCATCGGATATTGATGGCGATCAAAGCGGGAGAGTGAGAACAATCACTGACCTTGCGCGTCTGGCCGGTGTTAATCCTGCGACTGTATCGCGCGCGCTGGCGGGTAAAAATGTGGTCAGTCAAAAAACCAGAGAGCGCATACAGTCTCTTGCGCGCGAGCATGGTTTTCGCCCGAACCAGACTGCAAGCAATTTGCGGCGGCAACGCACGGGGGTTATTGGCGTTGCTATTCCGCTGGGCCATGACCGGCAGCAGCAATTATCAGATCCTTTCTTCATGATATTGCTGGGCCATCTTGCCGATCAATTAACCGCGCACGGCTATGATTTGATGCTGCGCCGCGTTGTGCCAGAACGTAATGAAGATTGGCTGGATGAATTTATAAGCTCCGGCATGATTGATGGCCTTATCATCATTGGCCAATCAGACCAATTTGCGCGTTTAGAGCATATTGCGGACGGGTTTTTGCCCATGGTGGTTTGGGGCAATCATCAGGAAGGCCAGCGCCACTGCGTTGTGGGCACGGATAACCGGCTTGGCGGGCAATTGGCGGCTGAACAGCTTATCGCTGCAGGCGCCAGAAAAATTGCATTTGTGGGCGATACTGGCCCCATCGAATTTGGTGCGCGCTATGCTGGGGCTAAACATGTAATCAACAAAATGAATGCCAGCCTGACTGTATGGCCAACCCATCTCTCCCCCGGCAAAATGGGGCAGGAAATAGCCCAGTACCTAGACAATTGCGATGAGATAGACGGTATATTTGCCGCCACCGATTCGCTTGCTTTTGCCTGTTTGCAAGAACTTAAGGTGCGCAAGAAAGACGTGCCTAACAGTGTAAAGCTCGTCGGATTTGACGATCTGCCCTTCGCGCAGCAAACCACACCGCCGCTGACCACCGTGCATCAAGATATTGCTGTGGGCGCTAAAGCCTTGGTCAACCTCTTGCTGCGCAGATTAGGCGGAGAAGCGACAGAGAGCCTTATCCTGCCACCCAGATTGATCGTAAGACAATCCGCTTAAAATAGCGCAGACCTAAAGGGCAGCCCCGAACGCGAAAGTGTTCGCAAGGGCAACCGCGCGCCCGCAACTGCTCCGAAGCGAAGCATAGATAATAGCCGTGAGGATGAGAGAAAGTGGTGCCCGGGGACGGAATCGAACCGCCGACACAGCGATTTTCAGTCGCTTGCTCTACCAACTGAGCTACCCGGGCGCTGGAGGCGAGCTTTATATGCTCTGCATTTCCAATAGAGCGATGCCTATAAGCGGGGGATGGGGCTGTTGTCCAGCCAGAAATGCCCTTTGCGGGCGATAATATTATATTTGTTACAGCGCGGCTTTTTGCGCCTAATCCAGACCATCGGCATCCGCGTCGGGAATAACTGCTGGTTCGCCCGGCACGGCATAATCTTCACCAAACCAATTCAGCAAATCCTTATCGCGGCACCCGCGCGAGCAAAATGGGCGATATTGCGCGGTGGCGGGGCGTTTGCATAAAGGGCATGGCTTTGTCTTGGTCATGTTCTGCGGTCTAATCAGTCACGCTTATGGGTTCAAGCCGGTAATCATCTGGCCCGCCAGCAATTGGCCTGACAGGGGGTTTTATGCCCGTGCTGTGCTGCAATTGCGCCAGCCATTGGGGATGTTTATCCAATATAGCAGCGCCCTTTATATCGAGCACCAGGGCCATTTGCGACAGATCACTAGATTTTTGCGCGGCGCGTAGCAATCCAGCCAGCGCGCTGCGTGCTGGGGCAAGCTGCATTTGCTCCACCAAAGATGGCCGCACGCGCCGCCGGACAATCTGCATCAGGCCAAAGCCGTTTATGGCTGTACGCTCAAACGGGCCAGCCATGGCATCATCAAAAGCCGCAGCAACGGCTTGCCGGTCTGCCTTGGCCTCTATGGAGGGGAAATCAATCGCAACGCCGCCCCCAATATCCAATCGCAAAATGGCCTGTGCAGCATGATGTGCAGCGGCTTTGGCTAATGCCGTGCGGCTTTGGCCGCTGGCTGCGCTGCCATCAATATCTATCACCGTCATGCCGGGCGTGGGGGAGATGATAAGCCGCCCGCCATCAAAAGGCACAACCCCGCTCATGGCCTGCTCCAAAATGTCATGCCAGCCCGCCTGTACCAATTGATCGGGCACGGGCGGCGGCGCAAGGATATGTGTTTGCACAGGGCAATTTGCGGTTAACGGGTCTGTTAAAAGCGTACTGGCCAGATCGGGCGCATAACATGCCGGGCTATCGCCTACTAGCCTGCCGCGCGGCGGCTTGGTGCGGCGATGGTCGCCGCTGCCCTCCCCCAGCCTTTCACGGGTGATATGCACATGACAAGCCGCGCCGTCTGACAGGCCATTAAGCGGCCCCGCCAGCGCAATATGCTGCCCGTCATCTGTCAGCACAAAACTCGCCCCATATTTATTGAACCGGCCGGCGATAACCGCGCCCGCAAATGGCCCGCAATCATGCCGCCTGATCCGCGCGGCAACAATCTTGCCCTTATCAATCAGGGCGGCGCGATCTTCACCTATGCCCTGTTCAACCAGCCAGAAACTGCTCATGCCGGATTATGCGAGAGATAGCCGCTGCTGATTAACAAATTGCGGGTTTCCAAAAGCGGCAGGCCCATCACGCCGCTATGGCTGCCATCAAGGCGTTTGACAAATGCCTCTGCATAGCCCTGAATAGCATAGCCCCCTGCCTTACCGAGCCATTCGCCGCTTGCCAGATAGGCGTCTATCTCGCTTTTCTCTAGCCGCTTAAACTGCACGATGCTGTCGCTCAAAGCGTTGAATATCTTGCCATTGGGGCAGATGATAGAAACCGATGTCATGACATGGTGCCGCCTGCCGGAAAGCAGCTCTAAACAGACGCGCGCTTCATCTTCCTGCTCGGTCTTTGGCAATATGCGCCGTCCAGCGCAGACAACGGTATCTCCGGCTAGCATCCAGCATGGTTCGGGCACTTTGGCAGCCATCACCTTTTCCCGCCCCATGCGCAGCGCATATGCGCGCGGCAATTCACCTTTGGCCGGTGTCTCATCAATATTGGCAGGGCAAATATGATCGGGAATGATGGCAATGCGCGCTAAGAGATCGCGGCGGCGCGGGCTGGCCGAAGCCAATGCCAATATTTTTGTGGAGGATCTTGCCGTAAGACCGTCAGGCGACATCGGCGCGACCAATATTTATTTAAAGCGGTAGGTGATGCGACCCTTGGTCAGGTCATAGGGCGTCAGCTCGACCAAAACATCATCACCAACAAGCACCCGAATTCTGTTTTTGCGCATCTTGCCAGCCGTATGACCCAATATCTCATGGTCATTTTCCAGCTTTACACGGAACATCGCATTGGGAAGCAATTCCACCACCGTGCCGCGCATTTCAAGAAGTTCTTCTTTCGCCATATGCTCTAATAAAGTCCTGTTTTTATGTATTTCTGGCTTGCCCATAGCGGGACGCAAGCCAAATTGCAAAGCGCTTTCATAAAAGCTGCGATAATTACGCCAGTCGATAAATAAACGCTCTTGGTCTGCAATGGTCAGATTAACGACAATTTGATACACAGGCGAACTTGTATTGCAGGGATATTGGCCCAAATTATAGTGATGCAGACTTTAAAAAATCTGGGCCGTTATTGCGTGCCGCCTCTGGCGATAGGTGCTTTATTGGCTGCACAAACATCCTATGCGCGGGTGCAAAATCAATCAGATGATCGGGATGCAACTGGCAACGCAGCGGCGCAAGAAAAGCCCGAAAAACAAGCCGATCAGGATGATACAGCTTTTCCAGAGGATGATGACGAGACTTTGGATGACGCCGCCATAATAGTGCGTGCCACGCGCGGCGCGGTGGATACGGATATCCCGGCACTGCAAGAATTGAACACAGAGGATATTGCCAGTTTGGGCGCCGGTTCTTTGGAGGAATTGATCGCCGCCATATCACCGCAAACCAATTCGGGGCGCGGGCGCGGTTCGGGCCGACCGATATTCCTGCTCAATGGGCAGCGAATATCTAGCTTTCGTGAATTGCGTGACCTACCGCCCGAAGCAATTAAACGCGTGCAAATCTTCCCGGAAGAGCTGGCCCTGCAATATGGCTTTAATGCCGATCAGCGGGTTATCAACTTTATATTGGTTGACAATTTCACTGCCTTTACTGGCGAACTGGAATATGGTGAGGCCACTCAAGGCGGGCGCGGTCAGGGCGAGATTGAAGGCACATTTACCCGCATTCGCAAGGGCGGACGGCTAAACCTTGATCTGGAATATAACCGCGCCACTGCGCTTACAGAAGATGAGCGCAATATCATCCAGCCTGATAACCCGCAGGCCGATTTGCTGGTTGCAAGTGACCCCGATAATATTGGCGCATTTCGCACCTTGTTACCTGAAAATGAGACGATTGAGGCCAATGCTAGCTATGGCAAGGAAATTGCCACTGCCACGCGGCTGCAACTCAATGCAAGCTTTACCGACAGCAACCAGTTGGGTCTGAACGGCCTGAACAACACAATATTCAACCTGCCTGCAACAAGCCCGTTTAACAATAGCGGTGCCGATCAATCTGTGCTGCGCATCACTGCCGCACCGCGGCCATTAGAGCAACAAACTGAAAGCCAGACCATAGCGGCCAGCGCAGCTATATCGGGTAATATAAAACGCACCAATTGGGCGCTTACTGCCGATTATCAGCGCGCCGAAACAGACACGACAATCGATCAGGGCGCAGATTTTTCCGCATTACAGGCACAAATTGATGCAGGGCTGATTGACCCGCTGACAGCCGGATTGGGTGCAAACCTGCCAGCCCCTGGCCAGGATTTTGCGCAAAGCATTTTGGAAACACTGACATTAAATGCCAATGTGCGCAGCCAGATTGCCTATCTGCCATCCGGCCCAGTGAACCTAACGCTGAATGCCGGGCTAGTGGATGTTGGTTTGGATACCGAAAATATTATCGCCGGTATTGCCAGCGAGGCCAGCCTAAAACGCACCACAGTTTCAGGCAGTATCAACATCACCATACCTCTATCAGAACGTGACGGGGTCGTTCCGGCCATTGGCGCATTCTCTATCAATGGCAATATCGGCTTTCGTGATCTTAGTGATTTTGGCGGCTTGCTCAATTACGGCTTTGGCCTGAATTGGGGGCCGAGTGAGGAATTTTCTTTTCAGGCCAGTTTTATTGGAAGCGAAGCCGCGCCGACTATCAGCCAATTGGGCAATCCGGTTATTGTAACCCCCAATGTGCCGATTTTTGACTTTGCAACCAATTCTACTGTTTTTGCATCGGTCATTTCTGGCGGTAATTCTGCGCTGCTGCAAGAAGAACGCCGCGATGTGCGTATCAGCGCAAATTACCGCCCGGCCAGTATTCGCGGCCTGACTTTCAATGCAGAATTTTTCCGCAATCGCAGCTTTAACACCGCCAATGGCTTCCCGACCTTTACGCCAGAAATTGAAGCGGCATTTCCAGACCGTATTGTGCGCGATGCGGGGGGTAGCCTGATTAGCCTTGACCGGCGACCCGTTAATTTTGGCGAAGTGCAGAGCGATAGCCTGCGCTATGGTATCATCTTCTT
>CAZAHS010000050.1:0-11797 GCA_964484855.1 uncultured Sphingomonadaceae bacterium
TGGCAAGCCCATCATAGCCTTTATGGACGGCATCACCATGGGCGGCGGCGTTGGTATTTCTCAGCCTGCTAAGTTTCGCGTGGCGACTGAAAATACGCGTTTTGCGATGCCTGAAACAGGTATTGGCTTGTTCCCTGATGTTGGCGGCGGATGGTATTTGCCAAGGCTAGAAGGCCGCGTAGGGCAATATCTAGCGCTAACCGGCGCGCGTCTAAAAGGCGAGGAGTGTAAGGCGCTAGGGCTGGCGACACATTATATGCCTGCGGAAAAGCTGGCGGACGCAAAGGCGCGTATTGCCGAAAGCCCTGCGCGTATTGCCGGTATATTAGCCGAAATATCAGTAACCCCGCCAAAGGCCGCTATCATGGCCGATATGGACAAGATTAACCGCCTTTTTGCGGCTGATATTTATGAAGATATTCTGGCCACATTAGACGCTGATAAAAGTGACTGGGCAACAAAAACCCGCGATATTCTGACCGCCAAATCACCGCAAACCTGCAAAGTGGCTCTTCGCCAATTGCAACAAGGCGCAGCTATGCCCGATTTTGCCGCGCAGATGAAACAGGAATATGCTATTGGCGCTCGCGTAGTGCAGATGCACGATTTTATCGAAGGCGTGCGCGCGTTGATTATCGATAAAGATAATGCACCAGTTTGGAATCCTGCCACGCCTGAACAGGTTACCGATGAATGGATTGACGCGATTTTTGCGCCTTTGCCCGCAAATGAGGAATGGACACCATTATGAGCTATGAAACAATATTGACCGAGCAAAAAGGTGGCGTCACGCTGATTACGCTTAACCGCCCTAAAGCGCTGAACGCGCTAAATGCTGCGGTGTTGGAAGAGCTCATCACCGCATTTGAGGTGTTTGAAAATGATGATAGCCAGCTTTGTGCAGTGCTCACCGGCTCTGGCGAAAAGGCATTTGCCGCGGGCGCAGATATTAAAGAGATGGCCGATAAACAGGCCGCCGACTTTTATCTGGAAGATTTTTTTGCGCGTTGGACCAGCCATTTGGTAAACGCTGTGCGCAAACCATGGATTGCCGCAGTGAACGGTTTTGCTTTGGGCGGCGGCTGTGAGTTGGCGATGATGGCGGATTTTATTATCGCGTCTGACAAAGCCAAATTCGGCCAACCTGAGATCAAATTGGGCGTTGCGCCGGGCATGGGCGGGTCACAGCGGCTGACCCGCGCCATCGGCAAGGCTAAAGCAATGGAAATGTGCCTGACAGGCCGCATGATGGGTGCAGAAGAAGCGGAGGCAAGCGGCCTGACTGCCAAAACTGTGCCGCATGATGATCTAATGGAAGAGGCGATGAAAACCGCTCAAGCCATTGCATCCATGCCGCCCATGGCTGCCAAGGTGAATAAAGAAATGGTCAATGCGGCCTATGAAATGACGCTTGACCAAGGCTTGCTATTTGAGCGCCGCCTGTTCCAGATTTTGACCGCGAGCGAGGACAAAGCAGAAGGCATGGCTGCGTTTATTGAAAAACGCGAAGGCGTTTGGAAAGGGCGATAATTACCATCGCAAACTTGGCTAATCACCATACTGAACTTGGGTAATCGTCATCCTGAACTTGTTTCAGGATAAGGTGCAAAAAAAGACCACAAAATACCGCCAAACCAACGCGACACATCACATTTAATGCAACGAACCAAATATACGCCAGCACGTATTTCAGCATGAATAAAGGGCTACACACATGAAAATCGGATTTATCGGCCTTGGCAATATGGGCGGCGGCATGGCGGCCAATTTGGTGAAAGCGGGTCATCACGTCACTGCATTCGACCTGTCTGGTGAAGCGCTCGCCAAAGCAGGAGCGGCAGGTTGCAACGCGGTTTCTGATGCTGATGAAGCAGCGCGCAATGCCGATATTATTGTTACAATGCTGCCCGCTGGCAAGCATGTGCAATCGGTCTATCAATCTGCGGTCTTTGCCAATGCGCCTGCTGGAGCGCTCCTTATAGATTGCTCGACAATCGACGTTGACACCGCGCGCGCTGTTGCGGCAGCGGCAAAAGAAAAGGGCCTTGATGCTGTCGATGCGCCGGTTTCTGGCGGCATAGCTGCGGCCAATGGCGGCACATTAACATTCATGGTCGGGGGCAGTGACGCGGGTTTTGCGCAGGCCAAGCCTGTGCTGGCCGATATGGGCAAAGCGGTCATCCATGCAGGGGGCAATGGCGCGGGGCAGGCCGCAAAAATCTGCAATAATATGCTGCTGGGCGCGACTATGGCCGCGACTTGTGAGACTTTTAATCTGGCCAAGAAACTGGGCTTGGACTTGCAAAAATTCTACGATATTTCCAGTCAGGCCTCTGGTCAAAGCTGGTCGATGACAAGCTATTGCCCGGTGCCCGGCATAGGACCGCAAAGCCCGGCTGATAATGGCTATGCTGGCGGATTTGCTGCGGCGCTTATGCTGAAAGATATGCGCCTTGCGCTTGAGGCAGCGCAATCATCTGGCGCGAAAGTGCCAATGGGTGAAAGAGCGGAAGAGCTTTACAGCGCTTTTGTCGATGCAGATGAACAGGGCTTGGATTTTTCCGCTATCATTAAGACGTTGCAAGGATGATTGCCAGCAAGATGCCAAGTTTTTGGACCATCGCAACATTGGCGCTTGTCGCAATATCAGCCATTTGCGTGGTGATGGAAAACAGGCGTAATAATCGCAAAGATATTGATAAGGTCGGCTTTATGCCATGGAATCATATATTGATAATATCTTTGGTGATGGCCGCTTTTTCCGCAGGACTGGCCTTTAAGGGAGTGTAGATTAAGGTGCGCAGTACTAGAATTTACGATCTCCAGTGATGATGTGCGACATTTTAGGACAGTATAGTAAGTGCAAATTCATCCAGAAGCCTTTAGGCTATAGCCAAGGTTGATAGGAGCTTGCCAGCATGATAGCCGCACAAATTGCTGCAAATCGCTTTGGATTAGGCGCTGTTGTTCGCGTAAAAAACGGCGCGGACGTTAAGAATGATCTGAAGCGCCAGCTACGTGATTTTGATCCGCGCCCTGATGTTTTGGCGGCTTTGCCAAATACCGAAGACGTTAGCCGTTTAACGGGCGAATATCTTGACGGGCTGCGCGCACAGGGCGTGATTGGCGATATGCCGGTCAATGATAGTGCAATAACGCCCCAAGAAAAACGCAAACGCGCAGCAGAATTGCAAAAACATATTCGTAAGTTTTTCGGCAAATCAGCGCGTGAATTTTACCTTAAAGCGGTTAATGCAAGGCTGGAAACGGCGGTTGAAAGCAAAACCGATTTTGCGGAACGGCTTGTCCATTTCTGGGCAAATCATTTTGCTATATCAGTTGATAAACCTCTTATATCCGGCTTTGCTGGGCTGCATGAATTTGAAGCAATTCGTCCACATGTCATGGGTAAATTTGCTGATTTGCTGCGGTCCGCTGTGCTTCACCCCGGCATGCTATTATATCTGGATCAGGCGCAGTCTATCGGGGCGCAGAGCCGGTTGGCTTTAGCCGTAAATAGGCCAAGACGAAAACGCAAATTGGGCCTGAATGAAAATCTGGCGCGTGAAATATTAGAACTGCATACTTTGGGCGTGAATGGCGGTTATAATCAAAGTGACGTTACCGCTTTTGCCAATGCTTTAACCGGTTGGACAGTTAGCGGCCTAAGCCGAGGGGCCGTCGCGCGCGCTCTTAATATTGATAATAGCTATGGACAGCCTGTATTTGTCAATGCCTTGCATCAGCCCGGACCGGCAAGGGTCATGGGCAAAGCCTATGCGGCCAAAAGCAGGCAGCAATCTATAGATATATTGGATGATCTGGCCCGCCACCCAGCAACAGCAAATCATATTGCGCAAAAACTGGCGCAGCATTTTTATGGCGATAATCCGCCCGATACACTGGTCAAGCGGCTGCGTGATGATTTTGCCAATAATGATGGCGATCTACAAAGCCTTTATGCAGTCTTGATAGATTCACCAGAATTATGGCAGGCGCCGGCATCCAAATTCAAAACACCATGGGAATGGACGATTTCCATAATGCGCGCTTTTCCTGATAACCAGCTTACGGGTCGTTTGCCCGAAAATTTGCTGCGCAGCATGAACCATATACCTTGGCGGCCAGGCTCTCCCGCCGGATATGGCGATAAAGATGCAGACTGGATTTCACCAGATGCGCTTTATAAACGGGTTCAATATGCGAACCTGCTGGCCGTGCGGTTAAAAGGAACAGATGATATTCAGGATATTGCTGAGAAACTATTTCCCGCCACACTGAGCAACACCACCCGTGTTGAAATTGCGCGCGCCGCAAGCCCGCGTCAGGCGCTGGCATTGTTGTTGGTTAGTCCAGAATTTTTAAGGAGATAGGCAATGACATTGGAACGCAGAACATTCCTTGCCGGAAGCGGTGCAGCAGCATCACTTGCTCTTATCGGTCCTTCTCTCATGGCGCAGATACCAGGCAATAAGAAACTGCTTTTTATAATTCAGCGCGGCGCAGCAGACGGTCTGGCACAATTGGCCCCTGTGGGTGATCCGGCATTTGCGGCGCTTCGCCAGAAATTTGTTGAAGAGGCGCAGCAAGGCAGCAAGTTAAATGATATTTTTGCGCTGCATCCATCTTTGAAAAAAATGGCAGGCCTTTATAAAAATCGACAGGCCGTATTTGTCCATGCCACTGCATCTGCATATCGCGACCGCTCCCATTTTGATGGTCAAAATGTTTTGGAGACGGGCGGTGCGCGCGCATATACGCTGAAATCTGGTTGGTTAAACCGTTTGGCGGATCAATTGGTTGCCAGCAAAAAACCAGCGTCTGCGCTTGCGATTGGTGATGGATTGCCAATGGCTTTGCGCGGTGATTTTGCAGCAGCCAGCTTTAAGCCGAACAATAGATCAGCGCCCAAGGATGATTTTATTGATCGGGTTAACAGACTTTATGGTGACGATCAGATTCTTGCCGGCAATTTGCAAAAGGCATTACAGGTCAACGCTATGGCCGGAGAAAGCCGCGCTATTGGTAAGCGCGATGCTGCCGGGCTGGGGCAATTAACGGCTAAGCTGATGCGCGGACAGCAAGGCGCAAATATTGCGATGATTGAATCAAGCGGTTGGGATTTACATGCACAGGCCCAGTTTCGCATGCGCGTTCAGCTTGATCGGCTTGATACGCTTGTTGATGCCTATCGTCTTGGTATGAGCAGCGAATGGAAAGATACCCTTATCATCATCGCTACTGAATTTGGTCGCTCCGCAGCTATTAACGGCACTTTGGGCACCGATCATGGCACGGGCGGCATGATGTATATGCTGGGCGGCGCAGTTAAGGGCGGCCAAGTTATTACCGATTGGCCAGGGCTTAAAGCGGCTAACTTGCTGGATCAAAGGGATTTGCGGCCAACCCTGTCACAAGAAGCCGTAATTAGCGATAGCGTTGCTGCACATTTTGGGCTGGAGCCAGACAAGACACGCCAAAATCTCTTTCCGCATGCAATGGGCCGCCTCAATATACCGCAAATTATTGCCTGAAAAAGCGGTTAGACCGCTTTATAGACAGGCGTCCAAATATGGTTGGTCAAAGCCATATTGTCGTGCTTTTTCAAGCGTATAGGGACGCAGTCCCGTTGAGCGATATTCGCCGATAATTTTGCCGTCCGCGCTTTCGTCCAGATATTCAAATTTGAACAATTCCTGCGTCACAATCACATCACCTTCCATGCCGATAACTTCGGTAATGTTGGTGGTGCGGCGTGAACCATCGCGCAGACGTTTCACCTGTACGATCAGATCGACCGATTCGGCAATCTGGCGGCTAATCGCTTCTTTGGGGATTTTAATATCGCCCATCAAAATCATATTTTCCATCCGGCCCAGACACTCGCGCGGGTTATTGGCGTGAAGCGTACACATAGAGCCATCATGACCGGTGTTCATAGCGGCCAAAAGATCGAAACATTCCGCGCCGCGAATCTCACCCAAAATGATGCGGTCAGGACGCATACGCAGAGCGTTTTTCACCAAATCACCAATGGTGATTGCACCCTTGCCTTCTAGGTTGGGCGGACGGGTTTCCAGCGGCAGCCAGTGCGGCTGTTGCAGACGCAATTCAGCGGCATCCTCAATCGTTAATACACGCTCGCCTGGGTCAATCATTTTCGACATGGCGTTGAGCATTGTTGTTTTACCAGAACCCGTACCGCCGGAAATAACCACGTTGAAGCGGCAGGCCCCTGCGATTTTTAGGGCCGTTGCCATTTTCTCTGACATAGAGCCAAAGCCCTTCATCATGTCGAGCGTAATCGGGCTTTCCGAGAATTTACGAATAGAGATGGCTGTGCCGCGCAGGGAAAGCGGGGGGATGATGACGTTAACCCGGCTGCCGTCTTTAAGACGGGCATCGGCAAGCGGTGTGGTTTGGTCAACACGCCGGCCGACCTGGTTCACAATACGCTGCGCGATTTGTAGCAAATGCTCTTCATCGCGAAACTGTATCGGCGCGATGGTGAGCTTACCCTTTTTCTCAATATAGGTCTGTTCAGGGCCGTTGACCATGATATCGGAAACATCTGGATCAGAGAGCAATTCTTCCAATGGACCAAAGCCCAAAAGCTCATCAATCAGCACTTTTTCAAGGGCAAATTGCTCGCGACGGTTAAGCGTTAACTTCAGCTCAGCCAGCACTTCCATGATGATGGGGCGAAACTCTTCAGACAGCTCATCTTTGGTGAGGGTCGCTGCTGCTTCGGGGTCAACCCTTTCCAGCAGCCGCGGCAAAACCTGCTCTTTAATTTTGTGAACAGAGGCTTCAAAGCCTTCTGCCTTTGGCGCTTCTTCATTTAGTGCATTGGCGCGGTCTGTAAGCCGCGTCATAGCATCATCTTCAACCATTACCTCGCCTGGAAGTGCAGCGCTATCAAATGCGGACTCTTCCTGCTTTTCGATTTCTTTTTTGTCACCGCCGCCGCCATGCATTGGGCGGGCAACCCCGAAACTGGGGCGTTGAGAGCCTGAGCCTACGCCGTTTTTCCGTCCAAATGCACTCATATCTTTTTCCCGCGGTCAGGTGTTTTGTTGACGCCATAAACGCCAATATTTCGTTCGTGATTAAGGTAAATAAGACCGAAACTTTTATAATATCCTAACAACCGTCAGGATTTTTCAGTTTGTTTCAATTCCATTGGCTTGCCAGCCTTTTTCATTGCCGAACATGCAAGATAATGGTTCAAAATATAGGGCGGCAATCTTGGCTTTGTGTCGCTTCAATCGGGGTGGTGCGCCGGAACATATGCAGCCATTTATTTTGGGTGTGGCTCTTATAATTTGCCATCATATAAGCCTTTAAGGGCTTATGCTCTTTAATAAATTCCAATGTATTAAAGCCTTTTGGCCGCATGGTAAAATTCGGCATGCTTTTCTCTATCGCAATGAAAGCCGGTGGATTGCACATGATATCTTCATAGGTCGCGGCAAGCACATCATGTTCCAACTGTTCAACCTTTACATTGCGGATATTATTTTTGCGATAATAACCAATGGCAGGCAACATCCAATGCGCAAAATAACGGGAACTCCAAACCGTATCAGTCTGTTCAACAGCAGGCCAAATCCATTGCGGATCACTGGTAACAAACATTATCGCAGAGCCGTTTTGCGTCTCTTCGAAAAACTTGCCATATTGTTTTTGGTAAATATTGGCATATGTGCCCTGAGAAATTGACAGGATGAAAAATAGCAACAAAACAATAGGGCGAAGAATCGGTTGCATAAGCGCGCATAATGAACCCTGTTTGCCAAATATATTGGCCGCTAATAGAAAGATTAGCATGCCGCTGGTCGGAATGGCATGATATTGCCAACCCTTTTGCTGCACTAAATAGCTAAGGAAAAATGCAAAGGCAGCCACAGAAAAGGTTTTTTCAAATACCGTCAGCGCTTTGCCTTTTTCCTTCATTGCCAGAAATATGGCGATGATGGCAAATGCCCATAGCAGTTGAATAGGTTCATCAAACCACCGATAAACAGGCGTTTCATAGCCAAAATAGGCTGTATCGACCATTGGATAAATTATGGTCAAGAATTCAGGTGTAAAGATCAGGATGGCGACAATGTAAAGCAACGCCATTGCCGCAAGCGCGAATGTTTCTGGGCGGAATGGATTATATTTCCGCCGAAAATGTAAGAAGAGCATGATCTCTAGGCACAGTGGCACGAGAACGAAATAATGCTTTAGTGCAAACCCTATGGCGGCAAATATTGCTATGCCAAGCGCGAGCGGCCAAGCGGTTTTATGACCAGCATAACGGCGACTGAGCAGCACAACATAGGGCAAAGCCGCCGCCAATGTAATCTGTTCGCGCTGTGCAAAATCATAAACAGAGACAAGCATGACGGTAAATATTGTGAGCAGCATAGCCAATGTGCGTTCATATTCACTTCTAAAGCGCCCGGCAGCGCCGACCAACAAAGCGCTTAGCACGGCCATAGATGCAAACGCTGAGACCAACAGGCTTGATGCCGCTATGCCGCTCCACCGCGATAAGCTGTCAATTGGTTGCGCCATCCAAAACCATAAAGGCGGGTTAAGCTCCATAATTTGGGAATAGAGACCCACGCCATTATTCATTTGCCGTGCAATCCAAAGCTGCCAGACGACATCATGTGTCAGGGGCAGTTTTGCGAAAATAATGGCAAAAAATAAACCAGTGATAATAACGGCGCATTCTGGCAGCAGGCCGCGCCAACCGGCAAAGGAGATAGTGCCGCGATAAACAAAGCGGCCGGAGAGCAGAAAGAAAAGACTGCTATAAGTCACCAAACCGATGAAATGCAGTATGGGATTTCCTGCATAGCCCAGTGTCAACCCCAGCAAAATGATGCTGATATTAACCAGCCAACATATAAGAAATACACTCAAGAACCGCCCTATTTCGGGCAGGTTAACATGGTTATTTTGGGCAAAGGTCCAGCGTCTATTCGCAAAAAATGTGATCGTTAGACCAGCAATATACCCCAGAGCATTAGAGATGATATCAGGCAGACCCGCTGCCAGACAGGCAAGGATGATGCCATAGCCCAATATGGTATTCACAATGCCCACACTGGCAAAGCGCAGCCCTGTTTTCATCAGAGCGTGCATTTAGCGCCCAACAAGCATATATTGCGCGCCCATGGGCAGCCAGCCCAGTTTCTTTTCCAGCGGACGCAAAACACTCACTGCCTTTGGAAAGAACACGCAATAATGGCTGTCGACCGTCTGGAAGCCTGCACTTAAAAGGCGACCGCGCATTTCTGGCGCGGTGATGAGCACCGCATTTTCATCAAATGGGCAATTGGCGACCGCATGGCGGGTGAGTGGGTTCCAAGGATTATGCTCAAACAGCGCAAACATGCCACCAGCTTTTAGAATACGGCGGATTTCACGCAAAAGCTGAACATGCATATCCGCCTCAATATGGTGAAAGACACAGGCGGTTAAAACTACATCCTGACTGGCATCATCCATAGGAATGCTTGCCCCGTCATAAGCCAGAGTTTGCAAATTGGGGATATTACGCGCTGAACATAGGCTAAGGGACTGCTGTGATACATCAAGCGCAGTTATCGCAGCGCCTGGAAACAAAGCAGAGATATGCGGCGCTGCATTGCCAATGCCTGCACCAAAATCCAAAATATTATGCGCCGGGTTATCATATTGCTGCGTAAATCTTTTTAGCATTTCGATTTTATAGCGGGCAAAATAGTCCGGCTCTTCGCCGCTTAGGCGGATTGATTGGCTGTGTTGCTGGTCATATCCATGTGCGACTGCATCAAATTCTGCGCTCGTCTCAACCATTAATCGTGCTCCTCAGGCTTTCATGCATGTCATGCACTGGATGCGGGACCGCTTCTGGATTGTTATAAATATCTTGAATGATGAAGAGGGGCCTGCCTTTGGATTCCATATACATCCGGCCCAGATACTCACCCATTATGCCCATCATCATCAATTGAATTGAGCCTATAAACAATATGATAGCGGCAATACTGGCCCAGCCTCCCACTGTATTACCACTCAGCCATGCCGCAAATACCCAGGCCATAGTGATGAAAGATGCGATGCCAGCAAATGCACCAGCAGCGGAGGCCAATCGCAATGGTACAACGGAAAAGCTGGTAATGGCGTCGAGCGCAAATGCGACCATTTTGTGCAAAGGATATTTGGTTTCACCGGCAAATCGAGCATCGCGGTCATATAAAAATGCTTTTTGCCGCATGCCAATCCAACTCACCATACCGCGTACGAAGCGGTATCGTTCAGGCATGGCGTTTAGCTGGTCAAGCACGCGGCGAGTAATCAGGCGAAAATCACCTGTGTCGCGGGGAATATTAACATCGACCAGTCGATCCAATATGCGATAAAACAGGCTAGCGGAGGATCGTTTGAACGCGCTTTCTCCATCGCGAACACGCCGCTGACCATATACAACATCATAGCCTGCGCGAATTTCCTCAAGCATCGGGCCAAGCAGTTCTGGGGGATCCTGAAGATCAGCATCAAGAATAAAGATATAACGCCCACGCACATTTTGCAGGCCAGCAGTAAGCGCCAATTGATGGCCATGATTGCGCGCTAGATTAAGTCCGATAATCCGCGCATCATCATCAGCATGGGCGCAAATGGCAGACCAGCTATTGTCGCTGGAACCATCATTAACCAATATGATTTCATAGCTTTGGCCGACATGCTGGTCAGCGGACGCCTTTATGCGGCGAACAAGTTCGCTTATGCCTTCATCTTCGTTAAAGCAGGGTACAACAACGGAAAGCGTGATGTTCGCAGCGGTGTAGCCATCGGCCTGTAACATGTATCACTCCTCTGCACAGGAGCGTAACCTAGAAAAATATGGTGAATGAAAAGTAAATTTTAGCCCAGTAATAATAAAAGAAAATGCGCTTATTATTCGCTGATCTTTTCGGCCAATATGGTGAGGCCTTTGTCATTCACTTCAGCAAAGCCGCCCTCAATAGCGATTTCAACCGGTGCTGCGCCTTGTGCGGCAAATACAGTTACTGTGCCGTTGCTGATGGTCGACATAAACGGCGCATGGCCTTCCAGTACGCCAAAATCGCCCTCGCTGCCGGGAACCTGTACCATATACACATCCTCTGAACGGACGAGCTTTTCAGGGGTGACGAGTTCAAAATGCAATGCCATGTCTCTATCCTAGTCTTGATCGTTGCCTTGCGCTTTAAGCGCTTGTGAGCGGCTATCCAAGTGAAAAAATGTGATGATGAAAATCATACCGCCAATGGCATATCCCAATAGCGATAATATATCTGGCCAGATGCCGCGATATAGCACGGTTTGCCAGCCAATTAGCGGCATTATGGCGATGCCAATAGCAGAAATCGCCATCGACCAATGCAGATTGCGCCTGCCCATTAGCATCATAACCATAGAAGCAAAATTGATAGCCACCACGGGAAAGGCTATCGCGTAAAGCCACCAGCCATCAAATGTCTGGCCAAATTGATTTGCGGCCAAATCATTAAAAGCGGCGCGAAACTGCTGCCAATGCGTCACGCGGTAATGGTGAATATCAAATGCCGAAATCAGCAGAAAGTCGGCAATGCCCAAAATGAGAAGGCGCCGCAACAACCGGTCAATAACGGTTTGCTGCAGCGCCTTTTGTCTCATTACGTTAAATTAAGCGGCTTCAGCGGCCAGTTGCTTGCCTTTTTCAACAGCATCTTCAATGCCGCCAACCATGTAAAAAGCTGCTTCTGGAAGATGGTCATATTCGCCGTCAACA
>CAZAHS010000051.1:0-11594 GCA_964484855.1 uncultured Sphingomonadaceae bacterium
CAATAGCGGCATTGGCATCGCATGTTCTTTCTTTAACATCGATGCACCTTCATAAGGGTACGTTGTATTTATATCACTCATAAAAACAAACGACACGCCGTAAAATATTACAATTGTAGCGAATTTTTTCGCCATTTAGAGTGAAGCCAGTTAAAATTACATCGCAACAATAATGCGTGCCAAAGACGGGCAATCGACCTGCAAGGCATCTAGGAGAAGGCTATATGAAAATTTCTACAAATTTCACCAAGTCGCTATTGGCTTCATCTGTCGGTCTAGGCGCATTGTGTATCAGCGGTAATGCTTGGGCGTTAGACGCTCCTGCTGCTGAAGATGCTCCGCAAGATGATACAGTTGCGCAGGCGGAAGAAGAAGAGTTTGATGATAATGTCATCATTGTTACCGCTTCAAAGCGAGAAACCACATTGCAGGAACTGCCTGTCTCTGTATCGGTGACCAGCGCTGAAACGCTTGAACAGGCCCAGATCCGCGACCTTTTGGACTTGCAAACTGTTGCTCCGTCATTGCGCGTTAGCCAGTTGCAAAGCTCCACCAACACCACGTTCATCATTCGCGGCTTTGGTAATGGTGCCAACAATATTGGTATTGAACCTTCTGTCGGTGTTTTCATTGATGGCGTGTTCCGCTCGCGCTCCGCTGGTCAAATTGGCGACCTTGCCAATGTGTCTCGCGTTGAAGTTTTGCGCGGTCCGCAGTCAACATTGTTCGGCAAAAACGCCTCTGCTGGTGTTATCAGCGTCGTAACGCGCGAACCGCAATTTGAATTTGGCGGCGGCGCGGAAGTCACTTATGGCAATTTCAACCAGTTCATTTTGAAGGGCGATATTACCGGCCCGATTACCGACACATTGGCCTTCTCAATCGACGGCAATTACAACACCCGTGACGGCTTTTTCAACATCGCCAATCTGGATGGCGGCATTAACGACCGTAATCGCTATGGCTTCCGTGGCCAGTTGCTGTTTGAACCCAGCAATGATTTGAAAGTGCGTTTAATTGGTGATTATTCCCAATTGGATGAAGCATGTTGTTTCGCTGGTAATTTGCTTGCCGGCCCCACCGTTCCAGCACTTTTTGCCGTTGGCGGACAGATTGACCCGGAAAATATATTTGGCGGACAGACTTTCCTAAATATCGTTCCGGAAAATGTGGTCGAAAGCTATGGCGCGTCCTTGCAAACCGATTACAGCGTTGGCGATCTGACCTTTACCTCCATTCTTGCTTATCGTGAGCTGCGTGCGGCGGAGCAACAAGATGTTGACTTCACCAGCGCCGACATTGTGAATGAAATTGCCGATCAAAGCATCGACACATTCACCGCTGAATTCCGTGTGACTTCTGATTTTGATGGCCCAATCAACTTCTTGCTTGGCGGTTTCTATTTTGATGAAGAAATCACCGAGACCAGCCAATTGGTGACAGGCGCAGACACACGCACTTTCTTTGAGCTTTTGACACCTACCGGCCCTGGAACATTTGGCGGCGTAGAGGCTGCACTTGGCCTGCCAGCCAATAGCATCTTCACACCCGGCTTGCTTACTGATGAAGCATTTGGCCTTAGCAACACATCTTTCTCTATCTTCGGTACGCTTGATTTTGAAGTGACTGACCGCCTGACATTAACCGCAGGCTTCAACTATACCGAGGATGATAAAGACTTTAACATTGCGCTCAATGCGCTGGACCCATTGGCCAATATCAATCTGGTGGATGCGGTTATTGTTGGCCAAATTGCTGCGGCGACAATGACCCCTCCAGGTCAGATTGGTCCTGCGCAAATTGGTGCCTTCCAAGCCGCTAACCCAGCAGCATTTGGCGCAATCGCAGCAGCTGCTTCAAACCCTGCAACAAACCCGCTGCTTGGCTTGCAAGCATTTCAGTTCCAACCACCTTTTTTGAGTATTCCAAACTCTGTTGAAGATGGCACTACCAATGATAGCGATTTGTCCTACACGCTGCGCGCCAGCTATGAAGCCACAGACAATATCAATATCTATTTCACCTATGCGACGGGCTTCAAAGCATCTTCGGTCAACCTGTCACGCGATTCGCGTCCCTTCCCGACCGACTTCACGCCTGGCCCATTTGGCAGCACCATCTTGGCGCCGCCATCCAATATTCTGAATGCCGGTTTGGCTGTGCCCAATCTGGCAACCGGAACACGGACTGCTGGCCGCGAAGATGCCGAAGTGTTTGAAGCAGGTCTGAAAGCGCAATTTGACCGTATTGGCTTTAACCTTGCCGTATTCGATCAGACATTAGATGGCTTTCAGAGCAATGTGTTTACAGGCACAGGTTTCCTGCTGCTCAATGCGGGTCAACAATCCACATTCGGCATCGAGTTTGACACCAGCATCAACCCTGTTGATCCACTGGTGCTGACATTGGCATTTACCTATCTTGACCCGTCATTTGATGACTTTGAGCTGGCGGGCATTGGCAGCCTGACAGGCGCAACTCCTTCAGGTATTCCGCCAATATCACTCTCTGCTTCTGCAACCTACACGCATGAATTTTCTGGCGGTGCAGAGCTAATTGGCCGGATTGACTATAATTATGAAAGCGCCACGCAAATTGTCGATTTCTTGCCGGCATTTGTTGACCAAAGCGTAGCCGATCCGATTGCACCAGCCATTGAGGCAGCGCGGCAATTCCGCCGTGATGTCAATCTGGTCAACACTTCTGTGACATTACGTCTGGAAAACGGTCTGGAACTTAGTGCTTTTGCGCGTAACTTGCTCGACGATCAATTTGTCACATCAATATTTGATGGCGTTGCACAGGCTGGCACGGTTTCGGGTTATCCAAATAACCCGCGCACCTATGGCGGTTCAATCCGTTTCCGGTTCTAATATTATACATCACATATAAGAAAAGGGGGCCGTTACAGCCCCCTTTTTTTTGCGCTGCCACTACAGCTTATCACGACATATCAAGCAGCCATATCAGCGATATAAGGCTCTAATGACATTTTATAGCCTATCGATTGAGACACCTCTCCGCGCCCTGCACTATAGCGCATATTTGAGGATATACGTTCAAAGCCAAGCTTTTCTATCACTCTGGCTGAGGCAGGATTATCGGCAAAGTGGCTGCATAAAAGCTCCTTATGGCCCAGCATGCGCGCAATGCCAATAACGGCATGTGCAGCCTCTGTAGCGAAACCCTTCCCCCAATGTTCGCGGGCAACCCAATAGCCTAATTCCACGCCGCCATCAAAACGGCCAAGGCCGCAACTGCCAATAAATTTGGCACCATTATCGCTGGGAAGAGTAAGGAAAAATGCTGGAAAGAGAGGGTCTTGCGGACGTGATGCAAATTCACGCGCGGCCTCGCCAGTATAGGGCCAAGGCGCAGATGCCAGGTTACAGACAATATTCTCATCATTAATGGCGCACAGCAAGGCTTCCCAATCCTCGGGCCAGCCTGGCCTTAGCAATAATCTTTCAGTACGCGCAAACATGATAATCCGTCCTTTTAATACTGTTCGCGGCTTGTCACCTGTACGTGACATACGTGACATGGGCGAGTCAGTAATATGACGGGCAAAGAAAAAGGGAACCCGTCACCCCTGAAAAGGTGACCCGTTCCCTATCTTTGGTTTGCTCTATAAGCTTACCCGGGTCATCCCTTGATGGATGACCCTGAATTTGTCATCCGGTTATTCGGCGGCTTCTGCCACAGCATCCACAGACACATATTTGCGTGACTGTTTGCCAGCGTGAAAACGCACACGGCCTCCGGTCAGTGCAAATAGAGTATGGTCTTTGCCCATGCCTACATTGTCGCCCGGATAGGTTTTAGTGCCGCGCTGACGAATAATGATGTTGCCGCCAATCACGGTTTCACCACCAAATTTCTTTACGCCAAGACGGCGGCCAGCTGAATCACGACCATTACGCGACGAACCGCCTGCTTTCTTATGTGCCATCTCTCAATCGCTCCTTAGCGCCCTATAAGGCGACTATATTCAAATTAATCTTCGGTTTTTTTAGCAGCCGCTTTTTTGGCTGGCGCTTTTTTGGCCGGTGCCTTTTTCTCAGCTACAGGCTTTTTTGCTGGTTCAGCTTTTTTGGCTGGCGCATCAGCAGTTTCAACATCTGCATTTTTCGCAGCCGCCTTTTTCGGAGCAGCTTTTTTCGGAGCAGCTTTTTTCTCTGCGCCAATAGCGGTAATTTTCAATACCGTTTGGTACTGACGATGCCCCTGTTTGCGGCGGTAATTATGACGACGGCGCTTTTTGAACACGACAATTTTTTCGCCGCGATCTTGCGCAATAATCTCTGCTGATACGGTAAGACCTTTGGTGTCTTTAACTTCGCCACCATCACCGGCAAGAAGTACATCATCCAGCATAATGGTGTCACCGGCTTCTCCAGCCAGTTTTTCGACCGCAATTTTGTCTCCGGCTGCAACGCGATACTGTTTGCCGCCTGTGCGCACGATAGCGAACATGGGATCTCTCATTTTGTCTAATCAGTTAACCAGCGCGCAACCTGAAGGCCGCAAAGCCAAAGCCCTGCTGGGTGAAGCTGGTCCGTTAAGCCAATGCACCGGCACTGTCAACCTTACTATGCGCGTTTTGATGCTATTCTGTCCACTTATTGGCGCGACATTATAGCAAATCTGCAAACTATCATTGTTGCCTATGCGGCTATTGTGTATTTGGTGGCTATGACATGCATTACAGCTATAAAAACGCTTAAAAAGCTATCGAAATCTGGGATTCCAATGGCTTTCACAATATTGCTGCTCGGCGGATGCGCTGCACAAACGGGCGATTTTCCAACCATTGCGAAGCGTTCTATTGAAACCCTGCCTGTTGACGATCAGCCAGATGCCGATCGTCTGGCTAATCGTGATGCGATGCAGATAATAGAGTTGGATTCTGAAACCCTGAACAATCTGGCGAATCAAAACATACAGGCTGAGCAATCGCATAATGCTTTTACAAAAAATATAGTCCGAACACGGGCCAGTTCGGCAAAAGCCGGCCCAAGGGGAAGCGAATCATGGGCGCGGGCGCAGAGCGAGCTGTCCGATCTGATTGTGTTAAGGAACCGCACTGCTGCCGCATTAACGGCGATTGATGCCATGGTGATAAGCGCCCAGCAAAATGCCGTTGAACAGGGTATTCAGATTAATATGTCATCCCTATTAAATGCGCAGCAGAAAGCCGCAGAGTATGTTGTGCGTGAAGATGCCGAATTGGCCCGCCTAAGCCAGAGCCTGCGCCGGTGAAATTGAAGCAGATATGGCTGGCTAAACTGGCTATCCTGCTTTTGCCGGTACAGGGATAATTAGCGGCGCATGTCGCCAATGCGCCAATATACGCACCAGCCCTAATCCAGACAGGCTAAGTGTAGCGGTATTGCGCAGCGGGTGCACATTCACACGGGGCTGGGCCGCAAGAATTTCATCGAGCACGATGTGCACCTCCCCGCCCTTATCATTCATTGCTGCTAGGGGCGTTACAGACCCAGGAGTGACTCCCAGAAATTCCTGCATTTCCTCTGCGCTGCCAAAGCTGAAACGCTTGCACATCATCATCTTGCGCAATCCGTTTAAATCTACGCGCTTATGCGCTGGCACGGTGACGAGGGAAAAAGCCCCATCAGCATCTTTTAGAAACAGGTTTTTTGTTGCGCTGCCTGCTATATTCTTTTCAATCTGGCTGCTGTCCAGCACGGTAAAGACCGCTGGGTGATCCACTTGTTCAAAGCGAATACCCAGCGCGTCCAATTCATCATGGAGCCGTTTTTCACTCTCGTTCAAGACGTTACTCCTTTAGCTGCGGCTATGCGCGCCTTACATACGTTTCAACGCACATAATTTATTGCCATCTGGGTCACGCAAATAGGCCAGATACATTTTCATGCCATTGCCTTCACGAACGCCCGGCGGGTCTTCTATCGCAGTGCCGCCCGCTGCTACGCCCGCCGCATGCCAAGCATCAGCATGTTCCGGCTCCATTGCAAAACCGATGGTCATGCCATTGCCCGGTGTCGCTGGCTTGCCATCAATGGGCGGAGTGATGATGAACAGGCCATCATTATGCATATAAATCAGGCGGCCCTTAGGGTCCATTATGCCAGGGTTGCCGCCAATGGCGCCAAAAGTTGCGTCATAAAAGGCTTTGGACTTTTCTATGTCGTTGGTGCCGACCATCATATGGCTGTACATCATATTCTCCTATTTATTTTTTGGATCATTTGGTTATTGCCATTTGCCAGTAATGTGCAAGCGCTGATTATGGGCAAAGCCATTACACCCCTTGTTTTTCAGTTAGCGCAGCCGCATTTCGACACTGAAACCCAACAAGCAGGACTGCCATGCCATCATCTTTATCTTCTTTGCCCATCGCCATAATAGGGGCCGGAATGGCCGGATTGGCGGCTGCGGATTATTTGTTCAGCCATGGCAGACAGGCCGTTTTGTTTGACAAAGGGCGCGGGCCAGGTGGCCGCATGTCAACGCGGCGGATGACCGATGCAAAAGGCGTGGAGCGGCAATTTGACCATGGCGCACAATATTTTACGGCGCGCGATCCGCGTTTTATTGAGCAGAATGAGATATGGGCAGCGCAGAAAATCGTTGCGCCTTGGCCGGAAGCATCAGCGCAAGCCTGGACAGGCTTGCCTGCTATGAATGCGCCGATAAAGGCAATGGCCAGCGCCCATATGGTGCATTGGGCAACCCGTATCACGGCATTGGCACAAGATGATGATGGCTGGCGCTTAGCCAGCGAAGCCGGTGACGAATATGGCCCTTATGAAGCGGTCTTCATTGCTGTGCCCGCTGAACAGGTTGCGCAATTAACTGCGGCGCACCAAGCGGATTTTGCCATGCGCGCATCGGCTATTGAATCTGCGCCATGCTGGACGGTGATGCTGGGCTTTGCCGACCCCCTGCCCACCAGCACTATAACTATAAGCGGCCATGCCCCCATTGGCTGGGCCGCGCGCAACAACGCTAAGCCGGGCAGACAGAAGCTGGAAAACTGGGTGATACAGGCCAGCGCTGGATGGTCCAAGACGCATTTGGAAGAAGAAAAAGAAGCTATCATCACGCCGCTTAGTGCGGCTTTGGCAGATGCTTTGGGCATAGATGATATGCCGGAGCCTGTCTTAGCCGCTGCACATCGCTGGCGCTATGCCCAAGTACCTAAAGTTATGGCGACTAAAGCCGCAGTCACAGATATTCCATTTGCATGGGATGATAGCCTAAAGCTGGGCATGTGCGGCGATTGGCTGTCTGGTCCGCGCATTGAAAATGCCTGGCTGTCCGGGCATCTGCTCGGCCAGCATGTTATCTCTGATTAGCCAGCGACCGCAGAACCAATGGTACCCATATTTAGCAGCACCAACAGCAATATGCCCATGCCCACACGGTAAATAACGAAAACCATCATGGATGCGCGTTTCAAAAACTGCATCAAAAACGCCATGGTGGCCAAAGCGGCTACAAAGGTAAGCGCACCGACAATCAGCGCCTCAAATATCAAATCGCTACCTGCTTCCAGCAAATCCGGTACGATCAATATACCGGCCCCTGCTACTGCGGGAATGGATAATAAGAAAGAGAAGCGCGCCGCCTCTACCCGCCCAAAACCCAAAAAGCGCGCCGCCGTCATGGTAACGCCCGAACGGCTAGTGCCCGGAATTAACGCCAAAGCCTGTGCAAGCCCGACAATGATACCATCGCGCAGGGTCATATCCTCATAGGTCCGGCTTTCCGCGCCATAGCGATCCGCAATTCCCAATAATATGCCATAGACTATCAAATTGACGGCAATGAGTTCTGCAAAACGCAGTCCCTCCAAATAGCCGCCAAGCTTTAAGAATAAGCCGACAATTACAGCAGGAATCGTACCAATAACAATCCACCAGAAAAGCCGCCTTTCCGCAGGCGCTTTGCCAATGCCTATAGTCGCCAGACCGCCTTTGGCCAGTCCTAGAGCATCGCGAAAAAAATAGGTGATAATAGCCAGCAGTGAACCAATATGCGCCGCAATATCTATTAGCGGCCCCTGATCGCCAAAGCTGGTGGCATATTGGATGAGGATCAAGTGACCGGATGACGATATCGGCAAAAATTCGCTAATTCCCTGCACGATAGCAATAATCAACATCTGCAAAAATGACATAGGGCAATTCCGGTTGGTCTAATGGGGATCTGTGTTGCCCCATTCCTTAGCCAGAGGTAACGGCAATGTCGTCAATTTTTATATTATAGGCGAGTGAATATAATTTAATTTTATATATGCCATATATATTGAAATAATATATGCTAAAAAAGATTGTAAATAGCTTTATTCCTTTTTAGGTAAGTTTTACTGCCATAAATATAGCTTTTTTGCGTGACAGATTTGCTGTTTTTAGCTAACTCACTATGCAAGAGCAAGAATGTGCGGCCTTGTCGATAGTGGCAAACCAATCAAAATCTTACGCAATTATAGTGACATCGGGAATTTATTATGGGCGCAGAATCGCCAGAAAAAATGTTGCAATTTGTTGATCGGGAACAGCAATACCCCGCAAAACGTGAGGCCAGCGCACGGGCATTGGATTTTAATGAGATTTCCGATTTATACGCCAAGCGCGTGGCTAAAGAGCAATCTGCGCGTTGTTCACAATGCGGCGTGCCTTATTGTTCAAATCACTGTCCCTTGGGCAATCATATTCCCGATTGGCTGAAGCTGACCGCAGAGGGCCGTTTGCGCGAAGCCTATGAGCTGTCGAACGCGACATCAACAATGCCGGAAATCTGTGGCCGTATCTGCCCACAAGACCGTTTGTGTGAAGGCAATTGCGTGATCGAATTTTCCGGTCATGATGCTGTTACCATCGGCTCTGTCGAAAAATATATAACTGATACAGCTTGGGATAATGGCTGGGTAGAACCTGTTTCTGTTGGGCCGGCGCGCGGACAATCTATTGGCGTTATCGGCGCCGGACCGGCGGGGCTTGCAACAGCCGAATATATGCGCATGGGCGGCTATGATGTGCATGTTTATGACCGTTATGACCGCTCTGGCGGCCTGCTAACCTATGGTATTCCCGGCTTTAAGTTGGAAAAACCGGTGGTGATGCGGCGCATCGAGCGGCTGGAAGAGGCAGGTATTATTTTCCATCGCGGTTTTGAAGTGGGCCGCGATGCCAGCATGGAAGAATTGCGCAGCAAGCATGACGCGATACTGGTCGCAACCGGTGTTTATAAAGCGCGCGATCTTGACGTGCCGGGCATTGATCTGGACGGAGTGCACTCTGCATTGGATTTTCTAACCGCATCTAACCGTCGCGGCTTTGGCGATGATCTTTCGCAACATGATTGCGGTGATTTAAACGCTAAGGGCAAGGATGTTATCGTGATTGGCGGCGGCGACACGGCCATGGACTGTGTGCGCACCGCCATTCGCCAAGGCGCAAAGTCTGTTAAATGCCTTTACCGGCGCGACCGCGACAATATGCCTGGCTCTCAGCGCGAGGTGCAAAATGCCGAGGAAGAAGGTGTTGAATTTATCTGGCTGTCCGCGCCCTTAGCGGTCAATGGTAAAAACCATGCTGAAAGCGTTGAGGTGCAGCAAATGCGCCTTGGTGCGCCTGATTTTTCCGGTCGCCGCTCACCTGAACCAGTTACCGGTGCAACAACCACCTTGCCCGCCGATCTGGTTATCGGGGCACTGGGTTTCGAGCCAGAAGAATTGCCGCAAATGTTTGGCGCGCCGGAATTGACGACAACGCGCTGGGGCACATTGCTGGTCGATAACAAAACCATGATGACCAGCCTTGATGGCGTTTTTGCTGCTGGTGATATTGTGCGCGGAGCGTCTTTGGTGGTCTGGGCTATTCGTGATGGCCGCGATGTGGCCGAGCATATGCACAAATATCTGAAGGCCAGCGCCCACAAAACCACACAAAAAAATACGCAGAAAGCAGCCGCGTGAAGAGAGATATAAAGCCCTCACCCATTATCAGACCGGTCATCAGCGCAGCAATATTAGCGGCGCTGATTGCGGCGCCATCTATGGCATCGGCAAAGCCTTTGCCGCTTGCGGCTAATGCGCAAGCAGAGCAGGAAGCTGAAACAGATCAGGCGGCACTTTATGATGCTGCTTATAAAATGGCGCGCCTGCAACAAGGAGAGCCTGAATTTAGTGATGAGCTGAAAACCAGCATGGCCGCGCAGATACGCACTGCTTATGCGCAAGTGCCAGAATTTGCTGCTATCGAAGAAGTGTCACCCGGGTTTGTTGATGCCGTGGTTGATGGCATCATACCGATTATCGTCAAGCAAACAGTCAATTCCTATCCTGCGCTTTATGCCCGGTTGGCAAGCTTTTATTCTGAAAATATGGACCTTGAGGAAATACAGGCTGCCACGGAGTTTTTTGCCACGGATAGCTATAGCACCATCAGAGAGAGCGCAGAAAACAATCTGGATATTAGCGGGATATTGTCAGACATTGGTGAAGAGGGCGATGGCGATTTATCAACGGATGATCTTAATAAGCTGGTAGAGGATTCCGTTACCAAATCGGCTGGTGGATGGAATAAACAGGTGCGCATTGACCTGCTGAAATTTGTCTTCACACCGGCAGGGCGAACGATGACCAGCCTGCGCGCCGCACGCAACCAGATTGAGGCGGATTGGGCCAATGAGAGCAGCCCGGAAGAAGATTTGGAACTGGAACAGGCCATCGAAAAAGTCATCTTGGACTATACCCAAGCGGAATAAGCCAAGCAGAAATAAGAGAGCATATCCATGCACAATATAATCAAAGCATCGCTGATAATATTAGCCGCTTCAACATCTGCGCTCACCATTGCGCCGGCACGGGCCGATATTGCCTTGCTATCGGCGCAGGAGGATCAAGCTGCCATAGTGTCGCAGCTTATGTTCAATGAGGAAACGGTTGAAATTTCTCTGCGTGAAGGTTTTGAAAAGGAATTTCGCAGGTCATTATTGGCAGACCCCAGCGCAAGCGCACTTTTTTCAGATAATCCCGAATTGGTGGCGCGTCTTCTTGGAGAGCTAAAGCCGATTTTGCAGGATCTGATGATTGCCGACTTGCCCATGGCGCAATCACAATTGGCGGCACTGCTATCAGCGGAATTGTCACAGAAACAATTGGCATTGGCTGCGGCGTTTTTGCGCACGGATTCTGTACAAAAGGCTTTTCAAGCCGGATTGGCGACTGGCGCTACATTAGGACGGGACAACCCAGAATATGAAAAAGCTCTGAAGGGTCTAAACAATGACCTGATTGCTGATTTAAACCCAGCGGATGCAGCCATCGCTTCGGATTTTGTAGAGTCAGGCGGGGCCTTGAAAATAGAAGCTTTATCGCCGCAAATTGCCAATATTGTTGAAAAATGGGGCGCGAAAGTCGGCATTGATAGCAAGCAAGTGGTCGCCGCAAAAACCATAGAAATTATGCAAGATTATTTTGGAGCAAAATAATATGACAATAAGCAAAATTCTCCTCTCAAAATGTCTTTCTGGCGCTGCCCTTGCTATATCGCTCACGCTCGCGCCCATGCCGGTTATGGCGCAGGATGAAGCGCCGCAAA
>CAZAHS010000052.1:0-11581 GCA_964484855.1 uncultured Sphingomonadaceae bacterium
GGCGCAAACCATCCCGCTCTGCCAGATCGAGCATGTTGAGCGCGATAATGACCGCGCGGCCCAGCGCAATCACTTCTAGCGCAAAGGCCAAATGCTGCTCCAAATTGGCGGCGTCCAGTACCAGCAATAGCAAATCAGGCTGTTTCTCGCCCTCTTGCTCCCCCATGATGACGCTGCGCGTTACCGCTTCATCGGGGCTGGTCGGGTCAAGGCTATAACTGCCCGGCAGATCAATCAGCTCAGCAGGCGCACCGCTGGATAGTATCAACCGGCCTGCTTTGCGCTCCACCGTGACGCCGGGATAATTGGCGATTTTCTGGCGGGCACCGGTCAGGGCGTTAAACAACGCGCTTTTGCCCGCATTGGGATTGCCCACCAGAGCGATTAATGGCGCAGGGTTCATAAAGCTGTATCCGCCACAGGCTCTACATTGATAGCCAGCGCATGTTTGCGGCGAATCGCCACGGTGACGCGGCCTATTTCCAGCGCAATCGGGTCACGCCCGAAAAATACACCGCGCTGGCGAATGGTCACTTCCTCGCCCACATCAATGCCCAAAGCGCGCAAACGGCGACATTCCGCGTCGGGGAAGCGGGTCCAGTCCACATCCGCGATGCGCACTTTGGTGTTGCTGGAAAGGGAATCAAGAACCATTGGCCCGGCCTGTTTTCAACATGATGAGAGCCGCCTTTTGCGGCCTGTTACATAATATCATTTAGGCAGAACAATCCGCTAATGCAAATGATTATCAAATTGTCTATGCTGTAGGCGCAACTTTATGCCGCTTATTTTTTGGTAGGGTAACGCAGCCGCCCCAAAAAACTGGCCAGATCAAAGCTCTCACGGTCCTTATTGGTCCATTTTGCCTTCACTTTTTCAAACTGCATAACATTGTCGATCCGCCGCTCCAAAAAGGCGCGGCTTTCTGCATGGCCTTCGCTGTCATCATCCAGAAAGTGCATCAGCGTGGAGGAGTAAACACCGGTCAAGATGGTGCGCTTGGTATAATGATTGTAATCGGTCGCTTTATCGCCGGCCATGCGCCAGATAATATCGGCGGTGCGCCATGAAATTTTGCCCGCGCGGCGCAGATTGCCGGGCAAAGCAAGGATAGCAATAGCACGGCGCAGCGCTTCTTTTTCCGCCTCAACCGCCATGAAGCGATACCAGACCATTTCAGTGATTTTGTCACGGATTTTCATGGCAGACAGCCGCTCTTCATCAAAATCGCGGCGCATTTGCGTATCAATATGCTGTATCCAACAATCAATCATATCCACTGCGCCATCGGGAAAGGCCAATCGCGCGACAGCAGGGTCAACATCCTGACCTTTAGCGGCATTTTCCAGCGCTTCATCGCCCCAGCCATCAAAGGCCGCTTCCTGCGCGATAAAAGGCGGCAACCAATGGCGCACTTCGTCTACAGTGTGGTCATCAGGCAGATTGTCCATCAATGTCTCGCTCATATTCCGCTCCGTCATAATATCTCCCTTATAATATAGGGTGGGCCAGCCCTCATCTCAATCCGCATCTTAATATAGGAAGAATAGGCCGCATCCATGGCTTGCTCTTTGCCATGGCGCAGCGTAATTTAATGGCAAATAGAGATGACAGGATGCTTTTGATGCCAACATTGTTTGACCCCGTAAAATTAGGCGGTATTGCTGCGCCCAATCGCGTGCTTATGTCGCCGCTCACCCGCTGCCGCTCAACCAAAAACCATGTTCCGGTGCCAATGATGGGCGAATATTATGCGCAGCGCGCCAGTGCGGGTCTGATTATTGCGGAAGCCACGGGCATTAGCCAAGAAGGCATGGGCACCTGCTTTGCACCCGGCATTTGGAATGATGAACAAGTGGAGGCATGGAAGCCGATTGTCGAGGCTGTGCATCAAGCAGGCGGGCAGATTATCTGCCAGCTTTGGCATATGGGACGGTTGGTGCATCCTGATTTTCTGGACGGTGCGCCGCCTGTTTCCGCATCAGCGACCACAGGGCCGGGCAATACCCGCACCTATGCCGGCAAAAAGCCTTATGAAACCGCGCGCGCATTACCGCTCAATGAAATTCCGCGCGTGCTGGCCGATTATGAATTGGCCGCCGCTAATGCCAAAAGGGCAGGCTTTGACGGGGTGCAATTGCACGCGGCCAATGGCTATTTTATTGATCAATTTATCCGCTCAAACAGCAATTTGCGCGATGATGATTATGGCGGCTCTATCGACAATCGCATTCGCCTGCTCATAGAGGTGACGCAGCGTCTGGCCGATGTCTGGGGCGCAGACCGCGTTTCGGTGCGCATGTCGCCCAATGGCGATTCGCAAGGGGCGGATGATGCGACGCCGGTGGAAACCTTTACTGCCGCCGCAAAAGCGCTGGGCGGCATTGGCATCGGCTTTTTGGAACTGCGCGAGCCGCCGCCTTATGGCACCTATGGCAATACCGATATCCCCGCCGTCAGCCCCGATATTCGCAAAGTCTTTCATCAGCCATTGGTGCTGAACAGCGATTATGACAAAGCGCGCGCACAGGCTGCTCTGGATGCAGGGGTGTGCGATGCCATTGCCTTTGGCCGTACCTTCATCACCAATCCCGATCTGGTGGAGCGGTTGCGCATTGATGCGCCGCTAAACCCCGCATTGGGCGGCAAAACGCCATGGGATTTTACACCGACATGGTATAGCCAGGGCGCAGAGGGTTATATCGATTATCCAGCGCTTAGCGATATAAAGGCGAGCGCCGCCTGATGATTGCCAGCGACCAATCTTTGTTATTCAGCGCACTCATCCTTGGTGCAGTCTTGGTCTTGCTAAGCACGGAATGGCTAAAGCGGCGGCGCATATTGCGCGATGATCGCGCGGCGCGTTGGCGCAGCCATATCGGGTTTGTGGCGATTAATATGCCCGTGGATAAGCTAACCCAGGCGGCCATGGCAATTGCGCTTTATGGCGGCGTTTCGGCCATTGGCAGCGGCAATTTCGGCCTGTTGCCCCTGCTTGAGCAGCTATTGGGCCTGCCGCTATGGGCGCAATATGTGCTGGCGATCTTGCTGCTTGATCTGGCGGTTTGGGCGCAGCATTTGGCGACGCATCATATCCCGCTATTATGGCGGCTGCACCGCGTCCACCATGTTGACCGCGATTTTGATATGACCACTGCGCTGCGCTTTCACCCGCTGGAAATTGCGCTGTCCATGGTGTATAAAATGGCCATCGCATTTTTGCTGGGCGTACCGCTGGGTGCGCTGATTATATTTGAGCTGCTGCTCGCGCTCTTTCCGCTGTTCAACCATGCCAATATCCGCTTGCCGCTTGGGCTGGATAAGGCATTGCGGCTGGTGGTGGTGACGCCCGATGTTCACCGCGTCCATCACAGCATTATTGAGAGCGAGACGAACAGCAATTTTGGCTTTTGCTTTGTGTTTTGGGATCGCCTGTTCGGCACTTACCGCGCGCAGCCACGCCATGGCCATGATGATATGACCATCGGGCTGGAGGAATGGCAAGATGATCGCCCGCGCCGCTTTGGCTGGGCCATGCTCTTCCCGTTTCGGTAAATCGGCCATAAGGCAAGAATAACCGGATTTAGGCCAATAATGAGGAGAGTCAGATGGCAGGTTTGTACTTTGAGGAATTTACCATTGGCCAGACATTTATCCATGCCCTGCGCCGCACGGTGACAGAGACGGACAATTTGATGTTTTCCGCCATGACGCACAACCCTGCTGCGCTGCATCTGGATGAGCAATGGTGCCAGGAGAATAGCGAATTTGGCACGCGCATCGTCAATAGCTGTTTCACATTGGGGCTTATGGTTGGCATTTCTGTTGGTGACACGACTTTGGGGACGACGGTCGCCAATCTGGGCTGGGATGAGGTGCGTTTCCCCAAACCGGTTTTTCATGGCGATACTTTGCGGGTGGAAAGCGAAGTGATGTCGATGCGGCCCAGCAAATCGCGGCCAGGCCAGGGCATAGTCGTGTTTGAACATCGCGGCTATAATCAGCATGATGTGCTGGTTGCCAGTTGCAAACGCTCCGCGCTCATGCTGCCGCGCCCTGATAAAGATGCTGTAAAGGCCGCTGAACAGGCCAAAGCGGCGCAGGATATGGTGTAGCCATGCCGCGCATGCGCTCATTATTATTTGTGCCCGGCGATAGCGCCCGCAAGCTGGAAAAATCGCGCAGCAGCGGGGCCGATATTGTGATTATCGATCTGGAGGATTCGGTCGCGCCGCAAAGCAAAAGCGCGGCGCGCAAAATGGCGCTGTCCTTCCTGACTGAGGTCACAAACAGCAATAATGCGCCCGTTTATTGGGTACGCGTTAACCCATTAGATAGCGGCCTGACCGCCGATGATCTGGACGGAATATTTGCCAAAAGCGGTGCGCCCGCTGGCATAATGCTGCCCAAAGCCGCTGGCCCGCGCGATATCCAGACGCTGGACGCGATGTTGTTGGCACATGAAAAAGCCAGCGGCTTGGCGGCCCAATCTGTTCCCATCTTGCCCATTGTCACCGAAACACCGGCAGCGGCAATGACAATCCACCAATATATCAGCGCGGATTATGCCGGGCGGGCGCGGCTGGCGGCGCTAACATGGGGCGCAGAGGATTTAAGCGCGGCCATAGGCGCGGCGCGCAAGCGTGACGATAAAGGACAATGGACATTCCCCTATCAAATGGTGCGGGCCAGCACTTTAATGACCGCCCATGCGCTGGAGGTGCAGGCCATTGATACGCTGCACGCCGATTTTCGTGATGAAGCCGGTTTGCAAGCCGCAGCGCAGGCCGCGCGCGCCGATGGTTTTACCGGCATGATGGCCATTCACCCTGCGCAGGTTGCAATCATCAACGCGGCTTTTACGCCCAGCGATGAAGAACTGGCCTATGCCAAAGCGGTGATAGCCGCCTTTGCCGCCCAGCCCGATGCTGGCGTGGTGTCTCTCGATGGAAAAATGCTCGACCTGCCGCATTTGAAATTGGCGCAAAAGATGGTGCGGATTAATTGAAGCGTGTAGGCTCAACATTTGTACTGGACAGATAGAAGAACAAAACCGCAAATGCTACGGCCATAACAATTCCGAGATACAGGCCGATAGAGTTGGTGACATGAGGCCCGTTGCGGCGGCTGATAAAGCCAGTTATTGCGCCTATCAGCCCCGTTATGCCCATGGCAAAATAGGCCCATGATGCGCCATAAGGGTCCAACACAAACCAGATGAGCAACAGCGCGGATACTATGCTGGCGATCATTGATATTATGGACAATGGACTATGATTTACAGCCATATTAACCCCCTATGTTGCAGCCGTGATTTAGCCTTTTCTGCGCCAACGCTAACATGGCTGCCTTGACACAGCCATATAATTGTCTTGCTATTTGGTGGTTTAGCGGCCACATGAGCATCACAACAGTGTCTGTACCGCATAGCAAAATGGTTTGCGCGGCAATATCGACAGCGTGAACGCCGGAGCTACAGGGTATAAACCCAAATGGCTCATCCGGACCGGTCGATCATCCAGATGCACTAAGTTACCTCCCTTTTCACGCGGGTCGTTTTGTTTCCCGCATATGCACGTGCATGCCATTTTGGCCTGCGTGTACACATGCTCATATATTGAGAATTTTATGTCCTATTTTGAAGAACTCGGCTTGGCCGAACCCATTTTGCGCGCGCTGAAAAGCAAAGGCTATACTGACCCTACGCCGATCCAGCAGCAGGCGATCCCGTCCTTGCTGGATGGCCGTGATTTATGCGGGATTGCGCAAACCGGCACAGGCAAAACCGCAGCATTTTCACTGCCATCGCTCGATTATCTGGCCGATAAAGCCAAGCCATCACCGCGCAAAGGCTGCCGCATGTTGGTGCTGTCCCCCACCCGCGAACTGGCCGCGCAAATTGCCGATAATATGCGCGATTATGCGCGTTTTCTTGACCTGTCTGTCACCACGGTTTTTGGCGGTGTGCCGATTAACCGGCAAATCCGCCAATTGTCACAAGGCGTTGACGTATTGGTGGCAACACCGGGCCGCTTGCTCGATTTGATTGAACAGCGCGCTTTGCGGCTTGATGATGTCGAGATTTTTGTGCTGGATGAAGCCGACCAGATGATGGATCTGGGCTTTATCGTACCGCTGAAACGCATTGACAAATTGCTACCGAAAAATCGCCAGAGCCTATTTTTCTCTGCCACCATGCCCAAGGCGATTGCCGATCTGGGCGCACGTTTTCTTAACAATCCTGTGCATGTATCGGTTGCCCCGCAATCGACCACGGCAGAGCGTGTTGAGCAATATGTCACCCATGTGCAGCAGGCCGAGAAACAGGCATTGCTAACGCTGCGCCTGCAAGCGCTTAATGGTGAGCAAGCATTGGTTTTCACACGCACCAAACATGGCGCGGACCGCGTTGTGCGCCATTTGGTGGGGGCAGGATTGCAGGCCGCCGCCATTCACGGCAATAAAAGCCAGGCCCAGCGGACCACTGCGCTGCAAGGGTTTCGCTCTAAGAAAATGCAAGTGCTGGTCGCCACCGATATTGCCGCGCGCGGCATTGACGTGTCGGGCATAGGCTATGTTTTCAACTTTGAAATCCCCAATGTGGCAGAGCAATATGTGCACCGTATTGGCCGCACAGCGCGCGCCGGTGCGGACGGCGTAGCAATCAGCTTTGTTGCGCCAGATGAAAAGGCATATATCCGTGATATTCAAAAGCTGACCGGCGTGAAATTAACGCCCATGGCGCTGCCCGATGATTTTGTTGAAAAGGCGAAAAACCTGCCTGGCCCGGCGAAAAAAGCCAATGGCGGCGGCGGTGGCCGTGGCGGGCGCAGCGACGCAAGAGGCAGCGCACGAAGCGGGGCCAGAAGCGGATCAGGCCGCGGACCAAATCGCGAAGGCGGACGGGGCGGAGCATCACGCGGGCGATCAAGCGGGCCATCAAGCGGGGCGCGTCCGGGCAATCGCCCAGATAACCGCTCCAATAAAAATGGAGGCCGTCCTGACCGTGCGGCCGCTGGTGAGCGTAGCGCAGGACAAGCGGCAGGCGGCGAACGCACCAAGACGCGCAGCGACTATAACCCTGCAGCCTATCGTGAACGTGATAACGAAGGCGGCAATAAACGCGCCAATCGCGGCGGCCAAAATCGTGGTGGCGAAAATCGCACAGACTCTAATCGCGGAAACACCAATCGCAGCGATAAAGCACCGCGCCGTGATGGTGAGCAGCCCAGAGGTAATTTCAGCGGCAAGCCCAATGGTAAGCCATCCGGAAATAAGGGCTTCAAACCGCGTACCAGCGGCAAACCGAATAATGGCCCTAATAATGGCGCTAATAATGGCGGCAAAAAAAGCGGTAAACCTAGCGGGCAAAACTTTCAAAAGCGCCGCACTGCGGGTTAATCACTAGAGTTAGTAGCTATATCACCGTCATTGCGAGCATAGCGGCGTAACCCACAGCTATCATATAGCCGCTGTGGATTGCCGCGTCGCTATCGCTCTTCGCAATGACGGCTTGTTATGTTTTACCGGCGCGCCCGCCTTTTGCCGACTAGTGCCGGAAATGGCGCATGCCGGTGAAAACCATGGCCAGCCCTGCTTCATCGGCTGCGGCGATAACCTCATCATCGCGGATAGAGCCGCCGGGCTGAATAACCGCGCTTGCGCCTGCTTCGACAGCGGCCAGCAAGCCATCGGCAAAGGGGAAAAACGCATCAGATGCGACGGCTGAACCCGTGGTCAGCACGCTGTCCCACCCCTGTGTTTCAGCCGCTTCCTGCGCCTTTGCATAGGCAATGCGCGCGCTGTCACGCCGGTTCATCTGCCCTGCGCCAATGCCTGCTGTTTGGCCGTCTTTCGCATAAACAATCGCGTTGGATTTCACATGTTTGGCGATGGTCCATGCAAACATGCAATCATCCAGCTCCTGCGCGCTGGGCTGGCGTTTGGTTACGACTTTTAGCGCGTCCTTGCTAATGCTGCCATTGTCGCGGCTTTGCATTAGCCAGCCGCCCGCAATCGTTTTCGCCATCATGCCGCCGCGATTTGCATCAGGCAGGTCACCGGTGAGCAACAGGCGCAGATTTTTCTTTTTCGCAAACACTGCCTTAGCCGCATCATCGGCATCGGGCGCGCAGACGACTTCGGTAAAAATATCCGTGATCGCCAATGCTGTTTCTTCATCAAGTGGACGATTGACCGCCACAATGCCGCCAAAGGCCGACACGCTGTCACAGGCAAGCGCCTTATTATATGCTTCTATCACGCTTGCCCCGCTGGCCACACCGCACGGATTGGCATGTTTGACGATGACCACAGTGGGCGGCCCATCGGCAAATTCTGCAACCAGCTCCAACGCCGCATCCGCATCATTATAATTATTATAGCTTAGCGCCTTGCCCTGTATCTGCTCGGCCTGCCCAATGCCCTTTGCAGCCGGACCAGCAGGCAGATAGAGCGCAGCGGCCTGATGCGGATTTTCGCCATAGCGCAGCGTGTCAGCGCGCTTCGCCACCATCGGCAAGGTGCCTGGAAACTGCTCCCCTTGATCGGCAAAGGCGAACCAGCTTGCAATCATCGCATCATAAGCGGCGGTCACGGCAAAGGCTTTGGCGGCCATTTTCTTGCGGAAATCAACCGTAGTGGCGCTGCCATGATCGTTCAGCTCGGCCACCAGATCATTATAATCCGCCGGATCAGTGACGATGGTAACATAGGCATGATTTTTTGCTGCAGAGCGCACCATGCTTGGCCCGCCAATATCAATATTCTCAATAATATCGGGCCGCTGCGCCCCGCTCGCCACGGTTTGCGCGAAAGGATAAAGATTGACCACCACCAAATCAATCGCGCCAATCTCATGCGTCTCCATGGCGGCGGCATGTTCGGCATTGTCCCGCACCGCCAGCAATCCGCCATGCACTTTGGGGTGCAATGTTTTCACCCGCCCGTCCATCATCTCTGGAAAATCGGTCAGTTCCGACACGTCTTTAACCTCCAGCCCTGCATCACGCAGCGCCTTGGCCGTGCCGCCGGTTGACACCAGCTCAACACCAAAACTGGCCAGTTTCTGGCCCAATTCGGCAAGGCCGGTCTTATCAGAAACTGACAATAAGGCGCGCCTTACGGTTATATTCTGCGCGGGGATATTCTGGTCATTCATATGCTGGTCTATTCCATTTGTTTGAGCACCCAGCCATGGCGTCCGCCGCCCGGGCCGGTATTGCCGGATAAGATAATTTGTTTGGTCGGCTGCGGCACACCATTGCCATCAACCCAGATACTATCCTCTATCGTCACTGCGGCATCGGCAGAACGCAATTGCCACACCCGCCCATCAGCCAGCCGCAGCATTGCGCCGCGTGCATTGCTGGTCAGATAGGTTTCCACGCCTTTGCCAAGATGGAAGCGAATTGCAAAGGGCACTTTTTCAAATTTGCGGCGGCGTGTGCGGCGCGTATCGGCGCTGGGCACCAGCAGATCCTCTCCGCGCAATTCCGTACCATCAGATCGCAGCAGCAATATCCGCCGGTGCAAAAGGCCATAGCGCCGCGCATAACCATCATGGCCAACCTCCAGCCGCGTTGCATTGTCCAGCTCGCGCCGCTCCAGCTCCACCTCGGTTACACCGCTGCCCAGCGTGCCTTTGGCCAGTACAGCCGTGCTGTTCAAATTGTCCAGACACAGGGTCGAATGGGCCGCTGTTGCGCGCAACCCTTGTGATAATTTGGCCGGAATATTGCCGCCAATATAGCTGGCCCCGCCGCAGCTAGTTATCAGCCTTTGGTCGCCGCTGGAAAATTCAAAAGCCAATGTGGATGCGCAGCCGCTTTCACTGAATTTGGCCAAGGGCGGCGCCCCTGCATCAACCAGCACCACGGCGCCCCCGGCCGGAATACGCTGATAACCCCAATTGGGCGCTTGTTGCAGTGGCCGCGCAACAATGCCGCTGGCCTTTACAACACAGTCCACCTTATCATGCGGCAATGCCGGTGCGCCCTGCCAACTGGCCAGACTGCCATCAAAATGGGTGCTGCCTTGTAATGCAGGAACCGCCGCCGCCAGCGCATCATATAGCGGCTTTGGCATAGGCTCCTGCGCTGCTTCATAGGCAGAACGCAGCATGGCAAGCAACGCAACGGTGCGATATTGGCTGTGCGGACTGCGTGATATAACCCCGCCATCATTGTCCAGCATGGCAGTTAGCAGTCTTTTCAGGCCTGCCTCACCAAAAATACGCCGTGCCTTGCCACCGGGCAGGATGAGCGAGGCAGTGATAATCGCCGTCCATATCGCCAATCGCGGCGTACCAAAGCTGGATTTTTCGGCATTTTGGTCAAGCAGCCGCGCCATGCGCTCTAGCTGCTGTAAGATGCGCGCGCGGTGCTCACGGTCATCGCCGCCCATTATCAGCGGCGCATAGGCTGTCCAGTTTAAGAAGCGCCATGCGGTGATATGCGGCTGCCAAGCCGGACCGGTCATTTTCGTGCCATTAACGCCCAGCCATAATTTGAGCAGTGCCTCTGCGTCACCGCGCAATTGCTCACGCGGGGCCGTGACGGCAAAATCGCGCAACCACTGAAAACCATGATAATATTCCTGAAAACCTGCGGGCAATTTGGCGCCAATATGGTCAAAGCCATCAATCTTTTGTTTAATGCCCAAATGGTGAAAAAAGCCTGTGCGAATGGCCATGCCCTGCGCATTATTGCCAAGAAAAGGATCTTGCGGAATAGATAGCAAACGCAAAGGTGATTTTTCATCCGCCACAAAGCGCGACAATGCCGTTGGCCATGCCAGCCGGTAAAAGCGATTAATCGCTCTTTCGCCCAAAGTTAGACTGTCATCTTCCTGATCCTGCAAAATTAACGCCTTTTGCGCTTGGTCGCTATCCGGCGATTCTTGTGCCGGTTGGGAAAGACCAAGTTTGTCGGCGTCCACCTTATCCTGCCTTACCGTGTTTCAGCATATGGATATTGGCGGCATATTGCTCTGGCCCGCCCTTAAATGTTGCGCTGCCTGCCACCAGAACATCCGCCCCTGCCTCAATGCACAAAGGCGCTGTTTCAGCATTTACGCCGCCATCAACTTCCAGATGAATATCGCGGCCCGATGCAGTAATCATGGCGCGGATATTACGGATTTTCTCAAGCTGGCTATGGATAAAACTCTGTCCGCCAAAGCCCGGATTAACGCTCATCACCAAGATAAGGTCAACACTGTCCATCAGATAGTCCAGCACACTTTCCGGCGTGCCGGGATTGATAACCACACCGGCCTTTTTACCCAGCGAGCGGATAAGCTGCAAAGTGCGGTGGATATGCGGCCCAGCCTCTGGATGCACGGTAATGATATCCGCGCCTGCATTGGCAAAAGCCTCAACATAAGGGTCCACCGGCGCAATCATCAAATGCACGTCAAAAATCTTGTCGCTATGCGGGCGCAGCGCCTTCACCACATCGGGACCGATAGTGATATTGGGCACAAAATGGCCATCCATCACATCAATATGCACCCAGTCACAGCCCGCCGCATCAATGGCGCGGACCTCTTCGCCCAATTTGGCAAAATCTGCGGAAAGAAT
>CAZAHS010000053.1:0-11376 GCA_964484855.1 uncultured Sphingomonadaceae bacterium
GCAACGGCATGGCTGGCATCACCAAAGATGAAAACGCGCTTGCCGGTTAAATAGTTGGAGTCAACCGAGCGGCTCCACCAGCCCATGCGTGAGCGGCCTTGAGCCAGCATAGGCGCAGCATCAACACCGGCCAATTCAGCCACTTCGCGGACAAAATCCTGCGTTGCGCCGACACCGATGGGAACAGTGGTCACTTTGGGCTGGCCAAATGTTCGTTTCAGAAAATCCGCCGCCATTTCGCCAGTTTCAGGGTAGAGCACGATATTGAAATCTGCCGCGCCCAGCCGCTGAATATCCGCCATATTCGCGCCCAAAGGTGCAGTAACATTCACATTTATGCCCATGGAGTGCAGCAAGCGGGTAATTTCCACCACATCATCGCGGTGACGAAAGCCCAAAGCCGTGGGGCCAAGCAAATTGACCAAAGGCCGTCTTTTGCCATTAGGGCCGTCTTGCGGCTCGGCGGTAATATTCTTATCCACCAAAGTGCGAACGATTTGATAAAATGTTTCCGCCGCGCCCCAGCTTTCCTTACGCTGATAGCTGGGCAGCTCTAGCGGCACGATAGGAATGGGCAGGCCCATTTTCTCAATCAATCCAGCAGGGTCATCCTGAATAAGTTCAGCGGTGCAAGACGCGCCGACCAGCATGGCATCCGGCTTGAAACGAGAGATGACATCATGCGCGGCATCCTGAAATAATTCAGAGGTATCTTTGCCCAAATCGCGGGCCTGAAATGTTGTATAGGTTACGGGCGGACGCTTGCCGCGCCGTTCAATCATGGTGAATAGCAAATCGGCATAAGTGTCGCCCTGCGGCGCATGCAACAGGTAATGAATACCGTCCATCGCCGTGGCGACACGCATTGCGCCGACATGGGGCGGGCCTTCATATGTCCAGACAGCCAGTTGCATATTCTAAACCCTCAACACATCGCGGCGGCGCAATGGCCGCGCAAAAAGTTCGGCCAAATCACCCGCTTGGTCAAAACCGTGAATGGGTGAAAAAACCAGTTCAATCGCCCATTTTGTGGACAGGCCTTCTGCCTCCAGCGGATTGGCAAGGCCCAGGCCGCAAACGGTTAAATCCGGCTTGGCAGTGCGCACGCGGTCAAGCTGGTTATCAACATTTTGCCCTTCACTAAGCTGCACATTATCGGGCAGATGGGTGAGTTCCTGATCGAGATGATTGCGGTGCAGATAGGGCGTGCCCACTTCGGTCAACACCATGCCCAATTCACGCGAAAGAAAACGCGCCAAAGGCACTTCAAGCTGCGAATCCGGCATGAAGAATATAGACTTGCCCGCCAGTTTTTCGCGTTGATGCGCCAGGGCTGTTTCTGCGCGCGCCTGATAGGGTGCCAGAACGGCATCAACATGAGCTGCATCAATGCCAAAAGCATCTGCCGCAGCTTTTAGCCAATTGGTTGTGCCTTCAACACCAAAGGGGAAGAGCGCGCTTAAACGTGTTGCGCCTCTTTCATCCAGCGCTTGGCCGGTATCACCCAAAAATGGCTGGGCCAACAAATAGCGGGTATTGGGGCCTAGCGGTGGCAAATCAGCAACTGCGCGGGCGGGCAGGCTGGCCACATTGTCAATGCCTAGCTCGCCCAATATGCGCATAAACTGGTCTTCAACAATATCGGGCAGACTGCCGACAATCAGCAAATTGGGCGCTGCGTGCTCGTCCGCTTTGGGCATGACAGGCACCAAAGACGCCAGGCACGCATCTTCGCCTTGTGTAAAGGTGGTTTCAATGCCGCTGCCCGAATAGTTTAGCACGCGCACTTGCGGTGCATGTTTGGCGCCAAGGCGCTGCGCTGCTTTGGCAAGGTCCAGCTTGATAACTTCTGATGGGCAACTGCCAACCAGAAATAAGGATTTAATTTCGGGGCGGCGTTCCAGCAATTGGTCGGCAATGCGGTCCAGCTCTTCATTGGCATCGGCAAGGCCGGCCAAATCGCGCTCTTCCATAATGGCGGTGGCAAAGCGCGGTTCGGCAAAGATCATTACGCCTGCCGCTGATTGCAGCAAATGGGCGCAGGTGCGTGAACCGACCACAAGAAAGAAAGCATCCTGCATCTTGCGGTGCAGCCAGATAATGCCGGTCAGGCCGCAAAAGACCTCGCGCTGGCCACGCTCTTTTAGAACAGGGGCTTTTAGAACAGGGGCTTTTAGAACAGGAGCACAATCGCCGCTATTTTTAGGCTTTACTGTCAGCGGCGCGTTCATGATGCACCTGCCATTTTTGTGGATATTTGCGGCATGTCAGACTGAAATGCTGCCGCGCTGAGCCGTGCTTGACGCAATTTATAGAGAAACTGCGCTGCATTGATGACATAGCTGGCATAGGCCGCCAGCGCGACATACATTCTGTCTTCTAAGCTGCCAAAGCCGCCAAACAACATGACCAGATAAAGACTGTGCAATGCCAGCACCAACATGCTGAACACATCTTCCCAGAAAAACGCCTTGGCAAACAACCATTTGCCGAACACCACTTTTTCCCAGATCGAACCGGTTATCATGATGGTGTAAAGCAGCATTGTTTTGATAATGACGGATAAATCGGCGGCCCATTGGCCTTCGCCGGTTTGTAAAAGGCGTATCACGAGAAACAGGCTGATAGCAAAGACAGCAAATTGCAGTGGAGCCAATAGGCCCTGAACCAATGTCCATTTCGACTCGTCACGCCGCTTTTGTTCATCCGCTGTATAAAGCGAAGAAGAGGGCGAGCCAAATGCATCCGGATAAGCATTTTCAGGGCTTTTCCGTCCACTAATTTTGCCGAGATGTTGTGTTTCGGACAGCGCCGTGACTCCTTTTATCAGGGTCCAACGATATGACGGCTAGGTATAAAGTGTCAAGTTTTTTTGACGTTCCAAAATGTTGACAATATTTTATTTGTTAAATATCCATTGATGCGTTAATATGATTTCACAACGTGCCATTTTATATTTGGCTGCGTATGGCCGACGTTATGGCACGCCGACCAGACTTCATGAGGAGAGTCTGAAATGGCTTCAAAATACGGGATTACTGATATCCGCGCTAGGCTAAGCAATTGGCGTTCTGGCGATAAAAATGATGGCATTCAACAGGATGGCATTGCCAACAGGTCTGAAAATATTCTTGATAACAGCAATTACGGCAATAATGATAACGATCTGTCATTGCTGCTGGAGAGCCTAGTTATACCGACATTGGTATCCGGTAAAATGCAGGCGGCCGCGGATAATGGCGCTGAATTAGCAGGCGATTCGTTTGACAGCAAAAGTGTCAATCTTTTTGGAAAGCCTGGTGATATTGCTGGCATTAAGACTGCTGGCGAAGCTTATGCACATGATACGCAAACATCCGCCAGCAAGTTTTCTGATGAACATATTCATGAATTCGCCCGTCATAGTCTTGAGCAAGACCCGCATAAAATGCTCGCTTTAGTCGAGCAATATTTGGACGATGGCCATAGCGTTGAATCAATCTATATCAATTTGCTGGCGCCCGTGGCGCGCTATTTGGGCGCAGAGTGGGAAGAGGATAATTGTGATTTTGTTGATGTGACAATGGGTCTATGGCGGATACAGGAAGTTTTGCGCGATTTAACCGCGCGTATACCGCCCAAGGCACGCGCATTTGATGGCAAGCGTACAGCACTTTTCTCGACCATGGTGGGCGATCAACACAGTTTTGGAACTTTGATGATTGCTGAATGTTTCCAACGTTCAGGCTGGTATGTGGACGCGTTGATCGACCCTTCGCAATCTGATCTTACACATAAGGTGGCGAATACATATTTTGAATTGCTGGGTTTGACCATATCGAACAGCCAGTCACCAGAGACGCTTTCGCAACTGATTAAGGGATTAAAGTCTGTATCAAAAAATCCCGGCATTATTATCATGATCGGGGGGCGTGAGGTTAATGATAATCCACAATTGGTGGAGCAGTGCGGGGCGGATGCATCTGCGTTGGATGCTACCCAGGCTTTGAAGGTCGCAAGTGAATTGGTGCCCATAAACGCAGATGCCTTTGAGCAACTGGTTTAAAGGCCCGATGATATTATGACCCTACCCCCCACAGGCGATCAAAAAATTCCTTTCCACAATGCTGAGACTATTTTTGGTGATTATGCGGCTGATGATATGGTCTCATTAGCCACTAGCGCTGCAGACTTTATTATTGCCATCGATCATAAGAATGTCGTTCGCGATATCAGTTTGAACCAGTCTGACCAGCCCTTGGTAAAACAATGGCTGGGCAAGAAATGGGCCGACACGGTTACCATTGAGTGCAAAGGCAAAATCGAGCAATTGCTCGATTTGGATAATGCAGGCGACAATAAATGGCGTCAGGTTAATCATCAGCTTAATGGCGCCAATATCCCGGTAAATTATAAAGTCTTTCGGCCTAAGAATAGCGAATATTTTTGCGCTATTGGGCGGGATATGCGGGCGGTTTCCGAACTTCAGCAAAGATTGTTGAAAACGCAGCAGTCCATGGAGCGCGATTATCTAACATTGCGCCAGACCGAAACGCGCTATCGTCTGCTCTTTGATAATATTGCATATCCTGTCATGATTGCACGGGCTAGCGATTATAAGATTGAGCGGGCAAATAGCGCTTGCCATAAATTAATGGCCATGCTGCCCAGTGCCTTAGAGGGTAAGGCATTGCTCGACCTGCTTGATGCAGATTCCCGGGCTACATTCATTGCCTATTCGGGGGCTGTTTCGGTTAATGGTAAAACGGAACCGGTTGAGCTGTGCTTGAAAAATTCTGGCACAAATGTGCGTCTATCTGCCGCTATTTTCCGCCAATATGGTGAGCAATATTGGCTGATTGATATAGACACCGCGCTAGGCGATGGCATCGTCAAACGTTCGGATGATTATATTCTGGATGTGGTTGAGAAAATGCCAGATGCTTTTGTGTTGGCTGATGACGATCAGAATATATTGGTGGTCAATCGTGCATTTTCTGAACTTGTACAGGCCGGTTCTGCGGAGCAGCTTGTTGGCCAGCCATTAAGCAATTTTTTTGGTCGTCCAAATGTCGATCTTAACCTGCTACGTAAGCAATTGCAGGAATATAGCCATGTCCGTAATTTCGGTTCGGTTGTGAATGATCTTAATGGCGGTGAGGAAGCTGTCGAAATTTCGGCGATAATGGTTGAACGCGACAGACCGGTCTATGGCTATTCGGTACGCAGTATCGGGCGCAGAGAGCGGGACTTACCCGCCAGTGGCAATGAGCTTCCACGTTCTGTTGACCAGCTTACAAATTTGGTTGGCCGCAGATCTTTACGCGAAATCGTTCGTGAAAGTACGGATTTGATTGAGCGTATGTGTATTGAGGCTGCGCTGGTTCACACATCAGATAACCGTGCATCGGCCGCAGAAATATTGGGGTTGAGTCGTCAAAGCCTCTATTCCAAGCTGCACCGTCATGGACTGGGTAATCTATCTTCAAAAGATTAGGTTCTTAGCCTAGATCCTACTCCTTATAGCATAGCGATTAATCCATATTTTGCGGCATGTCTGCTGCGAAGCGAGTAGCGCGTCAAATATTGTGTCAAAATGACAAATTGGACAAACAATTAAGAATGTCCAATTAATTTGACACTATCGTCAATTTGACATAGCCTTGCGATATGACAACACCAGGTGCAGACTCGGCCATTTCCCGCACGCCTTCGCGTTTCCCGCGTTTGCGCGATGTTGTTGAGCTGTCAAAGCCGATTACTTGGTTTCCGCCAATGTGGGCTTTTATGTGCGGGGTGGTTTCATCCGGCGTTTCCTTGACTGAAAACTGGCTATTTCTGGTCGCGGGCATAATATTAACTGGCCCTGCTGTTTGCGGCACCAGCCAGATGATAAATGATTGGTGCGACCGGCATGTCGACGCGATTAACCAGCCTGAAAGGCCAATTCCATCGGGGCGTATTGCTGGAAATTGGGGTATGTGGCTGGCTTTTATCGGCAGCGGCCTCTCGCTCCTATTAGGGGCGATGCTGGGGCAGTGGGTTTTTATTGCAACCTGCATGGCGCTGTTTTGCGGTTGGTCTTACAGCTCGCCGCCTTTCCGCTTTAAACGTAGCGGCTGGATCGGGCCTTTGGTCTGCGCCCTCAGCTATGAAAGCCTCTCTTGGTTTACAGGCGCTAGCGTTATGATGGCTGGCTTGCCATCAGTAACTGTGCTGGCGGTGCTGCTGCTATACGGCCTTGGCGCACATGGCATCATGACATTGAATGATTTTAAAGCAGTTGATGGGGACCGCCAGACAGGCCTGCGTTCCCTGCCTGTTATCATGGGCGTGCGCAAAGCTGCGATCTTTGCCAGCATAGTCATGGCAGGCGCACAAATTGCGGTTATCGGCTTATTATATGCTGAAAACTTTCTGGTTTCAGCCGCGATTGTGAGTGTATTTTTGTTGGTGCAAATTGGCCTTATGGCGCGGATGGTAAGCGATCCACGCGGCCTTGCACCTTGGTATAATGCAACCGGCGTATCGCTTTACGTCTTTGGCATGTTGGCAGCGGCACTAGGTTTAGGGGGCTATATCTAATGGCAATATCTTTGGGTTCGGAAAATTCGGCGCGTTCGGGCAATTTGGGATCAATATTCTCAATATCACAGGCGGATGGCTCCGGCCTTAGCTGGTTTGGTATTATCCGCCTAGGCGCGGTGCAGGCGGCGATTGGCGCGATTGTGATGCTGACGACATCCTTGCTAAACCGCTTGATGGTGGTGGAATATGGCGTTGCGGCGGCTATCCCTGCGGCGCTGGTGGCATGGCATTATGGTGTACAGCTTAGCCGTCCCTTATGGGGGCATAAATCTGACCAGGCCTCACAGCGCAGCAGTTGGATCATCGCTGGTCTGGCGATATTGGTTATCGGTTCGCTATTGGCGGTGAATGTCACGATCATGATGACTGATCCGGGTTTTAAAGTCTATTTATGGGGCATCATATCCTTTGCGCTTATCGGTCTGGGTGTCGGCATGTCGGGCACGGCGCTGCTTGCCTTATTGGCGTCGCGCGTTTCCGATACGCGCAAACCCGCTGCGGCAGCAATTTGCTGGACGATGATGGTGGCAGGCATTGTGGTCGCTGCTGGCGTTACCGGCGCATTATTAGAGCCATTTAGCGAAGCGCGGCTGGCCCTTATTGCCAGCGCCGTTGCCTTGGCGGCGTTCCTGTTGGCGGCAATATCTTTGGCCAATGTAGAGAATAACAGCAAGCCGGTTAATACAGAGCCATCACGCAAAATAACCCAGTCTTTCCAGAATGTTCTGCAAGATATCTGGCTAGATAATGAAGCGAGGCGCTTCACTTTCTTCGTCTTTATGTCAATGCTGGCATATAGCATGCAGGATCTTATTTTAGAGCCATTTGCAGGCTTTTTGTTTGAAATGACGCCAGGCCAGTCAACGCAATTGGCGGGGCTACAGCATAGCGGTGTACTGGCCGGCATGTTGCTCGCTGGTCTTGGCGGCAGTCTTTATACCAAAAAATATGGCAAAAACCTGAAACTATGGATTGTCGGTGGCTGCGCAGGTTCTGCATTAATGCTGGCCGGACTGTCTATGTCGGCGGGCATGGCGGATGTCTGGCCATTGCGCCTGAATGTTTTTGGTCTTGGTTTTGCCAATGGTGTATTTGCCGTTGCAGCCGTAAGCGCCATGTTGGGGCTGGCTAGCGAACCAGCAGCTGAGGGGCAGGGTAGCCGCGAAGGCGCACGCATGGGTGTGTGGGGCGCAGCGCAGGCTATAGGCTTTGGACTGGGCGGATTACTGGGCGCCGTTATTGTTGATCTTTTGCGCAGCTTTACCGGTGAAAATGTGACGGCTTTTCAGATTGTTTTTGCCATAGAGGCTGTGCTGTTCATTGCTGCTGCTTTGGTCGCAACGGGCACCAGCCTAACAAAAAACACCAACACGTTAAGGCGTAGCCAGCAAGGTAGGGAAACGCAATTAGGGGAGGTAATCCAGTCATGATAAATCAGGACAATACACGTCAGGACAATGCACGTACCACCGATTTTGATGTGGTGGTGGTTGGCGGTGGACCGTCCGGTGCCACAGCGGCCAATGATCTGGCGCAAGAGGGTTACCGTGTCATGCTGCTAGATAGGGCAGGGCGGATTAAGCCGTGTGGCGGGGCAGTTCCGCCGCGCATGCTTAAAGATTTTGACATTCCGCAATCGCTGCTGGTGGCCCATGCCAATTCTGCGCGTATTATCGCGCCATCCAATAAAACGGTCGATATGCCATGCGGCGACGGCTATGTCGGCATGGTTGACCGTGATGAATTTGATGAATGGCTGCGCGAGCGCGCTGCACAATCGGGCGCGACGCGTATCACCGGTACGTTTGAAACTGTTGATACCGATCATGAAAAAATTGCTACGGTAAATTTCCGCACAGAGCGTAACGCGCCTATGCAAAGCGTGACCACGCGCGCTGTCATCGGCGCAGATGGCGCACGTTCGCGTGTGGGCCAGCAATGCATACCCAATGCGGACCGTGTACCATGTGTTTTTGCCTATCATGAGATTGTGAAAGTGCCGGAAACGGTGACGGAAGATTATAAGGCCGATCGCTGCGACGTCTATTATCAAGGACATATCTCACCGGATTTTTATGGCTGGGTTTTCCCGCATGGTAAGACAGCCAGTATTGGCCTAGGCAGCGCCAATAAAGGCTTTCCATTGCGCGAGGCAACGGCGGCAATGCGCCAGCAAGTTGGCCTGGACCATTGGGAAACCGTTCGTAAAGAAGGCGCGCCAATACCCCTTAAACCCCTAAAACGTTGGGACAATGGCAAGAATGTGATTGTTGCGGGCGATGCTGCGGGCGTGGTTGCACCGTCTTCGGGCGAGGGGATATATTATGCCATGGCGGCGGGCCGCATGAGCGCGCAATCTGTCAGTGCCTTTTTGGTGAGCGGTGACGCAAAAGCGCTGAAACTGGCGCGCAAAACCTTTATGAAAGCCCATGGCCGTGTCTTCTGGATTTTGGGCATGATGCAATATTTCTGGTACAAAAATGACAAGCGCCGCGAGCGTTTTGTTAAAATGTGCGATGACCCTGATGTGCAGCGCCTGACATGGGAATCCTATATGAATAAGGAATTGGTCAAGCGTGACCCGATGGCACATATCAAAATATTCCTGAAAGATACGGCGCATCTTTTTGGCCTGAAAGCCATTGAGAGATGAAGACGCCGGCGCTGCTGCCCATTGCATCTGCGGCAGGTGTTGCCATTGCAGTGGCCGTTATGGGCAGTACCATCACCGTACTGGACGACTGGTATTATTCGCTTGAGCAGCCCTATTGGGCACCGCCGGATTTTGCCTTTGGTATTGTTTGGACGATCATTTTTGCGCTCACTGCTGTTGCAGGGCTTTTGGCATGGGAAAATGCAGGCAATCGCCGCACAGCGGAAACGGTCATCGGTTTGATTGCAATAAACGGCTTTCTTAATCTGTGCTGGAGCTTTTTGTTTTTCCGGATGCAGCGGCCTGATTGGGCCTTTTATGAGGTGATTGTTTTTTGGCTCTCTATCCTTGTGCTCATCATCTATTGCGGCCGTCTGTCTAAAACCAGCGGCCTGTTATTGGTGCCTTATCTGATCTGGGTATCCATTGCCGCAGCGCTCAATTTTGAAGTGATCCGCCTCAACGGCCCCTTTGGCTAAAAGCGGCCATATATCCCGATGATAGAACAGCTTTTTGCATCTGGTCATGCGGCAGATATTGTGCTTGCTGTGCTGCTGATAGAGATTTTGTGGCTGAAATATAGCGGCATGGACTTTGCTGACAGCCTGCCAGCCTTATTGCCAGCAGCGCTCATGATATTGGCGCTAAGGGCCGCACTGACCGGTATGGCCTGGCCCTATATGGCTGTGCCGCTGGCGCTGTCTTTCCCCTTACATATATATGATATGATGGGCCGCCGCAAAGGCAAGCCAAAGGCATAGGCAGAGGGGCAGAGGGGCAGAGGGGCAAGGGGCAAGAAGGGGCAGAGGCAGAGGGGCGCGCAGGGGCTAACAGCGTCTAATTCAGCCATTTGATGAGTATTTGGCTATGGCCATCATATTTGAAATGCAGCAATCCCAAAGACACCGCATATATGGTCGCTAAGGTTATGCCCAAAACATTTCTGTAGATCAAGCATATGCAATGGATGCTATTTTGTGATGTGGACGCCAAATGGCATATGCCGGTTTCCTGCAATGGGCCAATATGCGGAGCTATGCATTATGCAGCGCGCGTAAATTGCCTATAGTAATTGGCCAATAATATATGTTGCCCAAAAAAGAAGCCCGACCAATCGCAATTGGCCGGGCTTCATCATCAGACTATTATACGGGGGGGGATGTTAATAGTCCGGAGCGTATTTGTGTTCAATTGCCCACAGATACCAGTTGTCAACGACTGTGCCGGTTAACAGCACGCCGATTCCGCCAGCCAATGTGGTCAGGACGGCGAACCACCATGCCCAGCGGTGAATAGATTCCATCGTGGCGTTAAAGCCCATGGTCCAGCGCCAGAACAAGCCTGCGCGCTCTGATGCGGTGCCGCGATCTGTAATCTGTTCCAGCTCACGCTCACCGCCATAGCGGCCGACTGCCAAAATGGTCGCGCCGTGCATCGCAAAGAGCAGGGCAGAGCCATAAAGGAAGACGATAGAGAGTGCGTGAAACGGATTATAGAAGAAGTTGCCATAAGCAAGCGACAGATTGTTGGTCCATTCCAGATGGGAGAAGATGCCATAAGGCACGGCCTCGGCCCAGCTGCCCATAAGTGCAGGGCGGATAAAGCCAAGCACCAGGAAGAGCCAGATTGCGCTGGCAAAACCCCAGGCAACATGCGTACCCATGCCCATTGCCACCGCGCGGCGATAGGTGCGCAGCCACCAGAGCAATACTGATGCTGTTAGGAAGAAGCCGGCAATAATGAACCAGCCGCCCTCTTTCAGCGGTACGAAGAAGGAAAAGCCATATTCAGCGCCTGGTGGATCAAGGGTCAGCCAGAAAAATTCGCGCATGAAAGCAATAGGGCTATAGCCAACCGAAGCGGCCATATTCCAACCGATAATTTCAATCGCAGTAAAGCCGAAGATGATCGACATAACGCCGAGCCAGCCCAGATAGACAGGGCCGATTTGCGCTTGGCCAATCTTACCCATCCAATAGCTTGAAGTGGTCAAGCTTTCATAGCGCGGTTCGTCGCTATTGGGTACAGGAACGCCCATTTCGGGCGGACCTGCGACTTGGACCTGTGTGAAAATATTTTGATATCGAGATAACATCTTACAAATCCCCCTTAAGACCAGATTGGAAGGTTGCGCCAGAATTCCCACCATTCGGGCC
>CAZAHS010000054.1:0-11353 GCA_964484855.1 uncultured Sphingomonadaceae bacterium
GCCATTAACAATGCCATGCTTGTCATAATCTTTTTCATCTATGAAGTCCTTTCTCGTCAACAACCGCCACTCTGCTTTCTCTTTATAAGGAGAGTATGCGATGTTGCTTCCAACTACCGGTTCGATGCAAAAGGTTCAAAAGTTTCACCAGAACCAAAATTTTTATTTTTTTGTGATGTTTTCTTGATGCGCCAGAAAGTTAATCACGCGATTAAATTGGCTTGATACCGCCGTAAATTCCGCTAATGCAAAGCAAGATAATCAACAGATTGACGAGGAAATTTTTATGGCCCTGCCCCCCATTTTTGATAATTTGCGTTTGCCTATAATTGGTTCGCCATTATTTATCATTTCCGGTCCTGAGCTGGTGATTGCACAATGTAAGGCGGGTATTGTCGGCTCCTTTCCAGCCTTGAATGCGCGTCCCCAGTCGCTGCTGGATGAATGGCTGCATCAAATCACTGAAGAGCTGGCAGCGCATAATCGTGATAACCCAGACAAGCCCGCTGCGCCATTTGCCGTGAACCAGATTGTTCACAAATCCAATGACCGGCTGGATCAGGATATGGCAACTTGTGCCAAATGGCAGGTTCCCATGTTAATCACCTCTTTGGGCGCTATCGAAGATTTGAATAAGGCCGCACATAGCTGGGGCGGCATTGTGATGCATGATGTTATCAATGACCGTTTTGCGCATAAAGCTATAGAAAAGGGTGCAGATGGCCTGATTCCAGTAGCCGCAGGCGCTGGCGGCCATGCCGGTGTTACATCGCCTTTTGCCCTTATGCAGGAAATTCGCGAATGGTTTGACGGCCCAGTTGCATTGTCCGGATCAATAGGCTGCGGCGCTTCGGTTTTGGGAGCGCTCGCAATGGGTGCTGATTTTGGCTATATCGGCTCTGCCTTTATTGCCACCGAAGAAGCCAATGCCGATATGGATTATAAGCAAGGCATAGTAGACGGCAAGGCATCCGATATTGTTTATTCAGACTTGTTTACAGGCGTTAGCGGCAATTATTTGCGCAAATCCATTGAAAATGCAGGGCTTAATCCTGATGATCTGCCCGAAGGTGATTATAGCACCATGAACTTTGGCTCAGGCGGCAATACAGAGAAAAAAGCCTGGAAAGATATTTGGGGCAGCGGCCAGGGAATTGGCGCTGTTAAAGATGTGGTTTCTGTTGCCGAAATGGTGGACAGGCTAGAGAATGAATTTAACGCAGCGCGCGATCGTCTTATTGGTCAGACTAGCTAAATCCATCCCCTGTTTTGGCCCATAGAATATCAATGGCCATATCAATATGTGAAAAATCAACATTGCTGTTAAGCGGGTCGCGGCGGTTTAGAATGAGCGGATGGCGCAGCGCTTTATGGCTTTGCAATGTCCGCTTTAACGCCCGCTGCAACAGCTTTAAACGCTGGGCCATAATATATGGACGCTGCTTTTTTGCCGTCTGCCAGATCATAAAAAGGCGCTCTGCCACAAGATTAGAATAATGCGGATGTGGACCACGATGTAGCGGCAACCCTGAACGCAGGGCAATTTACTCCTGCGCTGGCAAAAGCAAACCGTTATGAGAAAAATTATCTAGGGTCAGGACCCAAGTCTAACAGATGCAATAGAGAGCAGCGCGCCAAATTCTCTATAACGGCGCATATTAACGGGTATCAGATGATGTTTTTGGAAACCCTTACAGTAACCGGGTGAAGACCGGCGATTGACTGCGCGAAAAGCCAGATGACGATCATTATTATGCAAACAAATCTGGCTTTCAACCATGTTGACCATCAGCCTTTTATCATCATTGCCTCAACTGTTTTTTGCTTGATGTGCTGCCCATCATTCTGGTCTTTATTAACGAAAATAATCGACACATCATCGGTATGACCGGCGATGCTGGTGCCATCTTCAAAATCTCCATGCATGATAATATCATTGACCAGACGCACCATTATGCGCATCGCCATATTAGCAGTCAAATTGGGTAAGGCGCGCAAGCGCAATTCATAACCCGCAAAATAACCCAGCCCATATGTCTCATAAATATCATTTTCGCGCTCTTGCAGACCAATAAAAGCTAGCACTGGAAAAGGCCCGCCAGCCATAAAGCGTGTAATCGCATCATTATAATAACCAAAGTCAATGGCGTTGCCTGAAGGCCGCCAAGCTATCGCTGTTGCGTGAGCCGCCTGTGCGATTAAGCGAGTGAGTTCGACAAATGTTTCAAAGACCGGCAAACTCATCCGGTCCTGAACTATATGGTTCCCGATAGATAGGGTAATGCGGTTTAATTTGCTGAGGTCGCTATTTAGCAATATCTGCTGATATTCCATAATGTCGCTATTGACTGCATCGCTTGGCCCAGCCCAACCAACATCAAATGTCAGCGCATTATGGTATAGCTTATAATTTTGAAGCGGCGCTTTTTGTACTTTTGCGAAAAGCGTTTCATGCTTATAGGCCAAAACTTCGATTATAGACAGAAGCTGAGTACGGCCAATATCTGTGAAAATGATAAAGTCGCAATCCGTCATTGCGGCGCGGCCAACAAAGCGAGAGACGGCTCCCTTTCAAATTTTCTGTCAGTCATCATCCCTGCGGACACTCACCCATATTATGAAAGTATATCCGGCCATGAGTATAAACCAATTTTGGTATATAATCAGCCTTTACGGCGTAATATATAGCAAAATGGACCAGTCTTATCAGCCATAGGCACCTGCAAATTGTAACCAAGCGCCTAAAGCTAAATTTCTACCTGACTGCCCAATTCGACAACACGATTGCTGGGCAAGCGGAAAAACTCCATGGGGCGGGCCGCATTGCGCAGCATCCATGCAAAAATAGCCTCACGCCATATCGGCATTTTCGGCTTATCAGATATGAGCAATGTCTGGCGGGAGAGGAAAAAACTGGTTTCCATCATATCAAATGGCAGGCCGCAATTGTCTACAAATTTCAGTGCCTCAGGTATATCCGTCTCTTGCATAAAACCGAAATGCAGGATCAGGCGAAAAAAGCCATCCCCCAAATCGGTCAATTCACAGCGCTTCTCTGGTGCAATAAATGGCACTTCCTCAATCTGGGCTGTTAGCACCACAACGCGTTCATGAACGACCTTATTATGCTTCATATTATGCAGCAATGCAGGGGGAACGCCGTGCGGATTAGTAACCATGAAGATGGCAGTGCCAGGCACACGTTTTAGGCTATTTTTCGGAGATTTTGCAAACATCTCTAGCGGCAGGACACCATTATCCATGCTTTGCCGCATAATTTTGCGCCCGCGCGCCCATGTGGTGAGCAAAATGAAAGCAATTGCACCTACCAATAGCGGGAACCATCCGCCATCCGGCACCTTGGTCAAATTGGCAGCAAAATACGCGCCATCGACAACAAAGAATATCACAATAAGCGGGATAGCCTGCCAAGGCTTCCATTTCCAAACTGTCAACAATAACACGGCCAGCAAACATGTATCAATCGTCATCGCACCTGTAACGGCAATGCCATAGGCCGATGCAAGATTACTGGAATCGCGGAAGGTAAGAACCAATATCAAAACCGCCACCATCAATGTCCAATTGATAACCGGGATATAAATTTGCCCAGCCTCAGATGCGCTGGTGTGTTTGATGCTAAGGCGCGGCACGAAGCCCAGTTGAATGGCCTGATGCGTAATGGAAAAGGCGCCGGTAATAACCGCTTGGCTGGCGATAAAGGTTGCAACAGTTGCCAGCAAAACCAGCGGCAGACGCAGCAATTCCGGCGCCAGTAAAAAGAATGGACTTGTTATATATTCGCGGGCCTCTGCATTGCTAAGGCTGTCCAGCATGGCCGCCTGCCCAAAATAGTTCAGCAGCAATGCAGGCATTACAAAGCCAAACCATGACAAGCGCATAGGGCCGCGACCAAAATGGCCTATATCGGCATAAAGGGCCGCAGAGCCAGTAACCGCCAGAACCACCGAACCCAGTGCCAAAAATGCCTGCCACCCGTCTGTGAGAAAAAATTGCAGCGCATACCATGGGTTTAACGCGAATAGAATCTGCGGATTGCCAAATATCTGAATTGCGCCAAGTGTCGAAATTACCGCAAAATAGATAATCATAATCGGCGCAAACAAAATGCTGATTTTGTTGGTACCGCGCGATTGCAAAACAAACAGGAACACCAGCAATGCCAGAGCGATAGGCAGGACAAGTGGCTGGAAACCTTCATTGACGATGGTCAGCCCTTCCACGGCGGAAAGCACAGAGATCGCCGGCGTTATCATACTATCGCCATAAAATAATGAGGTTGCAAAGACGCCAAGCAAGATAATCAAAGCGCCGTATCGACTGCGGCTAACACTGCGGGAGATTAGCGCGACAAGCGCCAAAGAGCCGCCCTCCCCCTTATTGTCCGCGCGCATTAATATGGTGACATATTGAATGGCAACAACCAATGTCATTGACCAGAAAATCAGGCTGACCACGCCGTAAATATGCAGTTGATCTAATGCTAGCTGGTGCGCACCAACAAATGTCTCGCGAAAAGCATAAAGCGGACTGGTGCCAATATCGCCAAAAACAATGCCAACAGCGCCCAAAGCCAGCTTCAAAACCGCTTTATCATGCTCTGCACTTTTGGGTTGAGGTTGAGTATCCGCCATTATTGGCCCAGCTTAGCCGATATCTTCCGCAAAGACAGAAATAAAGATGCGCATAATTCCCCCACATTGCAGCCATGATGGCCGCTAATTTGCGCGAGTTATCATGGCGGGGATGGCAAGGCAAGCCATAGGCCAAATCACAAAGCAATCGCAATAAAAAATATAAAATACAGATACTTAAAATGTATTTTTCATATTATTCCGCTGCCGCCTGCCCAGCTTTTTGTTGCGGCGCACCCAAAGCGGTATCGAGTCGTGCCAGTCTTTCCTCAAGATCAGGGCGCCATGGCGCGTTCTCGGTGCTGCGATCGAGCAATTCCTGCCAGATGGTCCGCGCATCATCCAGCCGCCCCGATTGCACCAGAGAAAGACCAATAAAAAATGGCGGGCCGGGATGATCTGGCGAAATATCGGCGGCCTTTTGAAAAGCATACATTGCCGCTGGCGATATAAAACCGCCGCTATGCCCAACCAGCGCATTGCCCAGCCCTAGCCAAAGATCAACATCCTTTGGGTTTTCGCGTGTTGCATTGCGCAATAAAGCAGCGGCATTGGCATATTTACCTTGGCGGCTTTGCGCATCTGCGATGACCAGCCAGTCGCGGCTGCCACTAAATTTATTGCCCATTGATTTGCGCAGCTCAATGGCTTCTTCGCTAGGGTTTGCGCTTGCGGCAACATTCTCTTTCGGCGCACCTTTTTGTAAAGGTTCCCCCTGCCAAGCATAGCCCGCTAGGCCGATGCAAAAAGCGGCGCCCAGCAATTCCAAACCGCCGCGCTTTGGTTTGCCCAGAAACAAAGCGCCGGCAACTGCCAAAGCAACGATAATGATGATGATAAGATAGACCATTAATCCTCAATCTTACGCACAAAACGGCCGCGCAAAAGAAATGCAGCCAATAAAATTATAGCCAGTGGGAAAGCCCATAAGGGCCAAGTAATCGGCTTGACACTAGGCTCATAAGATACCCAGTCCCCATAGCGCGCAATCATCCAGTCGCGTATGGCTTCAGGCTCTTCACCAGCAGCAATACGCGTGCGCACTTGATGGCGCATATCGCCAGCCAGAGAGGCATCAGAATCTGCAATGGATTGGCTCTGACATGTAATACAGCGCAGAGTTTCCATCAAATCCGTTGCTGTGTTCTCCAAAACCGGATCCTCAAGCTGCTGATTGGCATAAGGCGCATCGGGCAATGTGCTCTGCGCCAAAACCATATGTAAAGGCGCGGCAAACATCAAAATGGTGGTTATGAGCAAGAGCAAAAAGCGCATCACCCTGCCTCCTCTAGCTTTTCCAGCAATAGCGGAACATCATTCGCGGTAATATCGCCAATATGCTGATATATAATTTTCCCGCTGCCATCTATGACGAATGTTTCTGGCACGCCGGACGACCCCAGATTAAGCTGCAACGCGCTAATATGGTCTGATGCTATAACGGCATAAGGATTACCATTGCGTTCCAAAAAACGCGCAATATCTGCGCTACTATCACGGATAGCGACGCCATAAATTTTCACACCGCGCGCTTTTAATGTTTCCAGATGCGGGGCTTCTGCAATGCACGGCACACACCAGCTTGCAAAGATATTAAGCAGCTTTGGCTGGCCATCGGAAAAATCTGCCCGCTTTATGCCTGCCTCTCCGTCAAAAGCCGCTGGCAGATCAAATTGCGGCAGTTCAAGACCCACCAGCTTTGAGGTAATTACGCGGTCAGATGGATTGGAAAGGCTATAGGCTGCTATGCCAAGAATGCTGACAACCAATAGCAATGGCAGCCATAATGCCAGCCTGAAACCCGAATTTGGTTTATCCTCCGCCATAGCCCCGCCCTATCAGATTACGCAAAAGCTACGCCAGATGCCATTTGCTCTTCGGTTTCTTTCACTGGCCTGCGGCGCGCCTGCACCATGCGCCCAATAAGCGATAGAAAACCACCAAAGCCGATCAGCAATCCGCCAATCCATATAAAGTGCACGAAAGGCTTCCACCATAGCCGCAATTGCCAGCGGCCATCTTGCCCCTGCTCACCAAGAACGGCGTAAAGCTGGCCGCCCATCCATTCGGTGTGCAGCGCTGCTTCACTGGTGTTCGTGAAAGGCTGTACAAAATTGCGAGATTGCGGCTCCAGCATAACAATATTGCTACCCGATTTTGCGCTAACGCGTGCAGCGAGTGCCGTCCAGTTCGGGCCAGCAACAGGCTCTACGCCCTCTAGCTTAACCGTCCAACCCGCTACCTCATGGCTTTGGCCAATGTCCGATGCAACCAGCCTTTCCGTGGTGAAGGCAGATTCGCTCGCCATACCGGCAAGGCTGACCGCCACACCCAAATGGGCGACCACCATGCCATAGGTCGCCAAAGGCGTACGGCGCAAATTTCGTTTCCACAATGGATATAGGCTGGCCACGGCCAGACCCGCAGCCAATATAAGGCCAATAGAGGGTAATAAACCGGCATCAGGGGCCAGTAATACCATAGCCAGCAATGCCAGCGCCGCCGCCATGGCGCATATGGCCATGGGCATATTGACGCGCTTTAGGCTGTCCTTGCGCCAGCGCAGCATCGGGCCAATGGCCATAACAACCAACATGGGCACAAAGAAAATTGCCGAGACAGGGTTAAAATAAGGCGGACCAACAGATACTTGTTCGCCAATGGCTTCTGTTACCAAGGGATAGAGCGTCCCCATTAAAACGATGGCCAGCAGCGCCATTAACAGCACATTATTGGCTACCAAAGCTGCCTCTCGGCTAACAATCTGGAATTTTGCACCTTCTGTTACCGTGTTTGCGCGCAAGCCAAATAGCGCCATTGCGCCGCCAATATAGATGCCTAGCAATATAAGGATGAAGGTGCCGCGTTCTGGGTCCACCGCAAAAGCATGAACGCTGGTTAAAATACCCGAACGCACCAGGAAAGTACCAACCATCGACATGGAAAATGCAACAACGGCCAGCATGACCGTCCATGCTTTTAGTGCGCCGCGCGATGCCAATACGGTTACCGAATGCAGCAATGCTGTTGCCGCCAACCATGGCATCAGGGAAGCATTTTCTACAGGGTCCCAAAACCACCAGCCGCCCCAGCCCAATTCATAATAGGCCCAATAGCTGCCCGCCGTAATGCCGAGCGTTAGAAAAATCCATGCGCCCAAAACCCATGGCCGCATTGCCCGTGCAAAAGCCGGCCCCACTTCACGGGTAACCAATGCACCAACGGCAAAGGAGAATGCGATAGAAAGACCGACATAACCAAAATATAGAGTTGGCGGATGGAAAGCCAATCCGGGATCCTGCAACAAAGGATTGAGGCCATTGCCCTCAACCGGCACAGGAGAAAGCCGCTCAAACGGGTTTGAAGACAGAAGGATGAACGCATAAAAACCAATGCTGACAAAAGCCTGTCCCGCTAGTGTCGCAATCATCATACGTTCGCTGATACGCTTTTCAAACAGCGCCACCAATGCACCAGATGCCGCCATGATGGATACCCAGAGCAGCATGGAACCTTCATGATTGCCCCAACTGCCAGCAAATTTGTACAATAAGGGTTTGAGAGAGTGGCTATGTGTCGCAACAAGCTTGACCGACAAATCAGTGTTCAAAAACAGCCAGATCAGACAAAGAAAAGACAGGCTGACCAATAGCCCCTGCAAGATGGCGGTTGGCCGTATTGCACTGGCATAGGCTGCGCCCATATTGCCTGTGCTGCGCAGTGCCAAAACGCCCATGACCAATTGGCCAATAGAAAGCGCGCCCGCGAGCCATAACAGAGCAAGGCCAATTTCAGCAATCATCGCGAACCACCTATGGAAGATGCTGCCGTGCTGTTTTCAATCGCAGATTTATCAATGCCATCCAGCTCACGCGGCATATAATTCTCATCATGCTTGGCCAGTAAATTATCAGCTACAAATGTGCCATCGGCTGCTAAGCGTCCTTCTGCGACAACGCCGCTGCCTTCAACAAACAAATCGGGGGTTATGCCGCGATAGGTCACGGGCACAATTGCCTCGCCATCGCCAACCATGAAATTCACTGTCACGCCGTCATCGGCTGTTTTGATAGAGCCATTTTGCACCATGCCGCCCAGCCGAATTGCGCGGTCAACCTCAACATTCTGGCTGCCAAGTTCAGATGGCGTGTAAAAATAGGATGCCTGATTACGCAGCGCATATATTGCCAGCAAAGATGCAATAACCAGCACAATTATAGCGCCGACAATCATAATAAGCCGCTGATGCTTTGCCTTAATCATTTGCGCCGCGCCTCCTCTAATCGCCGCTCTGCACGGCGCATCGCCATTAGGCAATATAATGTTATCAGCACAGTCCCTGCTATGCCAATTACATAAGTAGCTATCACAAAATCCATTTGGTTCATGCTGCTGCGCGCCTCCGCATTTTTGCTTCCGTGCGTATATCGGCCAGCAACTGGCGCATCCGCATCAATATAATGGCTGCAAAAAGCAGGGTGAAGCCCAAAACAGCAATAGTAAGCGGCAATAAAAAGGCACCATCAATGGATGATTTGCCCGCTGTAATACTGGCGGGTTGATGCAGGCTGTTCCACCATTCAACCGATCGGTTGATGATGGGAATGTTAATAACGCCAACAATGCCGAAAATAGAGGCTATACGCGCTGCGCCTGTGCGCCCTGCTGCGGCCTGAGACTGCGCCTCACGGGCCAGTGCCATATACCCCAAATATAGCAATAACAGCACGAACATGGATGTTAGACGGCCATCCCATACCCACCAAGTGCCCCATGTCGGCTTGGCCCAGATCGCTCCTGTAATCAGGCAGATTGCGGTAAAAAATGCGCCAGGAACCGCTGAGGCCCGCGCTGCGATACCTGCAAGAGGGTGCTTCCAGACCAATTCCATTACACTGGCAATGGCAATGCTGGTCCACCCTGCCATACCCAGCCAAGCAGCAGGCACATGAATATAGATGATGCGCACCGTATCGCCCATTAGGCGATCAGCAGGCGCATAAAACATACCCCATATCAGGGCGCACGCGACCATCACAAGACCGCTGACCAATAATATGAGCGTTAATGGCCGCGCTATAGAGAGAAACCGGTTGGGATTCGCAAAACCATGCATGAATTAACAGACTATCCACATCTAACATATTCGGCACCATAGCCGCATATTATGATAAGCGCCCCTAAGCGCAAAGCTATTGCCACTTCTCTATGTAGGTCACAAGCACACAATGTCCATATGCGCTGCTATAACGAAATTTTATAGCGAGATAATAATGGGATTTTTTTTCACAGCTATGGGATTAAGCACAGTATAAATTGTTAGGCGCGGCCGATTTTGCTCTGTGCCATAGCATCGGCAACATTTGCCGATGGAATGTCATCATTGCGCGATTGCGCCCATATATTATGCAATCGTTCAGGGATTTTGGCGACTTCTGACATTACAGATTGAACCGTGCAATGCGCCCCATCCCGCTGCGCCAGATATTCGCGGGCAACACTGATAATGCCGCCAGCGTTGATGACATAATCAGGGGCATAGGTAATGCCCAATTGATGCAAAGCCAGAGCATGCCGCGATTCGGCTAACTGGTTATTGGCCCCGCCAGCAATTATTTTTGCCGATAAGCTATCCAGCGCGCTATCGTCCAATATGGCGCCCAAAGCATTGGGGCTAAATACATCTGCATCAGCTTGCATGATTTTGTCAAAAGCGACATGTTCCGCGCCCAGCTCTTCAGACAGCTTTGCGGCTCTGTCTGCCGCAACATCGGCAAGTATCAATTTGGCACCATCAGCCGCCAATAAACGCGCCAATCGTCCGCCCACACTGCCCACGCCCTGTATAGCGATGCGCACATCCCTAATCTCATCTGTCTTCAGGCCCTGCGCAATCGCTGCTTTAACGCCCAGATAAACGCCTTGCGCGGTCACTGGCCCGGGATCACCGCCTGCATTATCAGCATTGGTGGTGGGCAAGCCGGATACAAAAGATGTCTTTTGCGAAATGCTGACCATGTCACCATCAGTCATGCCAACATCTTCTGCGGTCACATATTGGCCGCCCAAGCTATTAATAGTATCACCAAAAGCGGCGAGCATTTCAGGCGTTTTGCGGCCGTCTTTACCGGCTAATATAACAGCCTTGCCCCCGCCCATAGGCAGGTCAGCCATTGCATTTTTATAACTCATACCGCGTGATAGGCGCAGGGCATCGGTAACAGCATCTGAAGAATCAGGATAATGCCAAAAACGTGTGCCGCCTGCGGCAGGGCCCAAATGGGTGGAGTGCAATGCAATAATCGCGCTGAGGCCCGATGCGGCATCATGCACCATATGCACACATTCATGATTATCAAAATCTGGTAAATTCCACATCAGCGCATTCTCCGGTAATTCCGCATTATAACCGTATAAAGGTGGCTATAACGGGCCGATAAAAACCTTAAGAGGAAAATGGGGCGACCGAGGGGGCTCGAACCCCCGACCTCCGGTACCACAAACCGGCGCTCTAACCAGCTGAGCTACGATCGCCACAAATTTTCCGCCGGAGTTTTTAACCGACCTGAGCGGCTCTTAGAGAGGGTTCCCGACCAGCGTCAAGAACCGAACTTACCGCACAACATTTCTTGCTGATAATTGTCCGATAGCAAAACTCTCTATCCCGTCAAGCACGCATGTTTGTAATATTATTCCTG